>JBCBSO010000076.1:0-10769 GCA_039819205.1 Actinomycetota bacterium | reverse complement strand
TGACGCTGCACGGATCGACGGCGCGGTGCTCCAACGGGTGGAGCCGTACGGCAAGCACCTCTTCTACCACTGGGATACCGGCGAGATCGGCCACGTGCATCTCGGGCTTTTCGGTCGGTTTCGCACCGGCTACTCCGCGCCTGGCGACCCAGCTGCGCCGACTGGCGCCGTACGTATGCGCCTCTCGACCACCACCGACGACCGCCGTGTGGATCGCGGTGAGGTGACTATCGACCTCAGTGGCCCCACGGTGTGTTCCCTCGACCCGCCCGACGCCCGGGAGCGTGTGCTGGCGCGTTTGGGGCCCGACCCGCTCGCCCGGAACGCCAATCCTGCCCAGATGTTCGACCGCATCCGACGCAGCCAGCGGCCGATCGCGGATCTGTTGCTCGACCAGGCGGTGGTCGCCGGCATCGGGAACGTGTACCGGGCGGAGATCTTGTTCGTCGTCGGAATCCATCCACTGCGACCCGGTCGGGATCTCGACGACGCCGAGCTGCACGCCATCTGGGCGACCACGAGCGGAATGCTCGCGCAGGGCCTGCGCGACGGGCGGATCGTCACGGTCGACCGCGCCGAGCTCGGGCTCGCTCCTGGTGCCCGCCGACCTCGGGGCGAAGCGACGTACGTATACAAGCGGGGGACGTGTCTGCGCTGCGGCGACGCCATCAGTACGGTCGAGGCGGGCGGCCGACCGTGCTACTACTGCCCCACCGATCAGCCCCGTTGAGGGCGATCGCCCATCCGAGCCGGTCGATCAGGGCGCCGGCTCGTCGGCCAGCCGGCGCAGGATGGCCGCTGCCTTCTCCGCCGCCCGTCGCGCCTGCATCAGTCGTTTGTCCGACGACGGTCGTGTGGTCGCTCCGTCGGCGACCGCCTCCTGCAGCTGTTCGAAGGCGAGTTCGTCGATGTCGGCGACGAGTACATCGAGTCGGTCGGCGAGCGACCCATAGTCACCCATCGAGCGTCACCCCATACGCGGTGGCCACGATGTCGACGGGATGCTGCACATCGAATCGGTGCGGCACGGCAGCGCCGATGAAGCCTGAACAGCCGGGGTTGCCGCTGGCGACCAACATCGTGCCGTCGGTGGGTGCGGCGCGTTCGATCGCGGCAACCTTGCGGGCGCGGATGTCGTCGGCCAGTGCCGGTTGCATCACCGAGTACGCACCACCCGCTCCACAACACAGCCCGTCGTCGTCAAGCTCGATGACCTCAGCGACCAGTCCGAGCACCGCACGGGTATCGCGGTGGGCACGTTGCACGTGGCGCAGGTGGCACGGATCCTGCACGATCACGGGGCGCCGCTCCCCCTCGTAAGCGGGAAGCTGATCGACGTGTTGCGCGAGCCAGCTCGACGCATCGATCACCCGCTCCGAAAACGCATGTGCCGCTGGCGTGTCCAGCAACTCGCCAACGTGCTGGAGCCCGGCACCACATCCGGCGGCGTCGACGGCGATCGGCGCGTCGCCGGGCATCGATGTGATCACCCGCTCGGCGAGCCGGGCGGCGTCATCATGCAATCCGGCGTGGGTGTGCAGCGCGCCGCAGCAATCGCCACCACGTCCGGGCGCCGACCAGGTCGCGCCGGCGAGCTCCACGAGGGCCGCGAGGTTGCGGTGCGTGTGTCGTTGCCAGGCGTCCATGACACAGCCCGTGAACAACCACACGTCGGGCGTGTCGGTGGTCTGGCCGAGCGGTCGCGGTCGCCGCAGTGGGACTGCTGGTAGGCCCAGTCGCTGCGGCACCAGCCGTAGACGCTGCGCTCCCGCGAGCGCCGTCGACCCGGCCAACACGAGCCGATGATGACCGAGCGCCTTCAGCCCGAGCCGCTGCCACCACGGACTGATGCGGCCCTCCTCGGCCAATACGGTGCGGGTCTGCTCGACGAGCGCGCCATACTCGACGCCGCTCGGACAGGCTGGTTCGCATCCCCGGCACTGCACACACGTGTCGATGAAGTCGACGAACGTCTCGTCGATGCGGGTCGCACCCGACTCGACGCCGCGCATCGCGTCAATGCGGCCGCGCGGCGAGTACCGCTCCTCGCCGGTCACGCGAAACGTCGGGCAGTGCGGCAAACAGAGCCCGCACGCCACACACGCCGAAAGTCGGTCAGGGTCGAGACCGAGCGGGCCCGGCGATGTCATCGGGCCGCCACGGCCTCGTCGATCAGCGCATAGAGATCGGGCATCACTGAGTCGGAGACTGCTTGATTCGCCTCGATCACGAAGAACGCTCCGTACTCGCGGTCGGCGTCGAGCCACGCAACACTGCCGTAGGCGCCCGGGTCGGTGCGCCGGCCGGTCGAGCGGTCGACCCACCAGCCCAGGCCATACCCCAGTTCGGGACGATCGGCGTCACCGCCATACGCCGCGGCAACGCGATCAGCCAGCATGTACTCGATCGCGTCGGGCGACAGCACCTGTTCGTCGTCGCATCGCCCGTCGCGCAACAGCATCAGCAGCAGCTTGCCGTAGTCACCCGTCGTCACGTACGCACCGCCTTCGATGTTCGGGTTCTCGGTCGCCGGCAGCAACAACGGGTCGAGGCCATCTGGGTTGAGCAACCCGATGGTCCGCTCGAAGTGGTTGTTGAATCCGAGCGCTTCGAGCCCGCACGGCTCGACATAGACCTCATCGATCAGTTCCTCCCAGGTCATCCCGGACACCGCCTCGGCGACCCCTCCCGCCACCTGCCACTGGCCGCCGCCGTAGCGGAACTCGGTGTCGGCTGGCACCACGGCACCATCGTCGAGGTCGGAGGTGAAGATCGACTCGGCGCACCCCTGCAACGTGCCGGCCGACTCGAACTGGCACCGGTGCGTGGGGTACACCAGATCACGGATCAATCCGACGAGCCCCGAGCTGTTCGATACCAGCTGCGCCGGCGTGATCGCCGGCTGGGCGCCGCCCCACTCCACCACCTCAGCGATCGGCGCATCGATGTCGAGCAGACCGCGGTCGTCCAGCGCCAGCAGCACCCCGGCGGCGATCATCTTCGACGACGAAGCGATAAACGACACGCGGTCTTCATCGAACTCACCCCAGTGCTCCTGGTAGATCACGCCATCGTCGCGATGCGCGACGATCAGCCCCGCCCCATCGAGACCCTGCTGCTCGACGAACCCGGCCACCACCGGGTCGATCGCAGTGAAGTCGTATTGGCCGTGCGCCACCGTCGATGACGGGCCGGTCGAGCTCGGCGTCGGCGCAGTCGACCCGGGCACAGCGGTCGTCACCGTCGTCGGCACTGCAGTCGGCGCAGTCGCTGTTGGTGTCGTTGTGGTCGGCGCGGTAGGTGGCGCACTCGACGTCGACTCGGCAGCAGTGGGGGCCGTCGATGGCCGCACCGTGTCGGCAGTCGAGCCCGAATTGCCGCAGGCGCTCGCAAGGACCGCAACCGCAACGAGAATCGGCAGCGCTGTGGAGCGACGCAACGGCACGCGTTCACCGTAGCCATGCGTTCAGCTTCGGCAATGGCCCTACCATGTGATCATGACAACGGTCGAGGCCATACCCGACATCGTCGAGCACCTCCGCGAGGGGTTTCGTTCCGAGATCACCCGCGACGTCGAAAGTCGGCGCGTCCAGCTCAAGCAGATGCGCCGGATGATCGAGGAGAACGAAGACGTACTCCTCGACGCGCTCGTGGCCGACATGGGCAAGCCGCGCATCGAGGCGTACATGACCGAGTTGGCGTTCACGCTGACCGAGATCGACGACGCGGTGAAGAACCTCGGCAAGTGGACCGCACCGACCAAAGTCAAGGTGCCGCTGAATTTCAAGCCGGGGAACGCGCGGCTGCGCCCAGAGCCGCTGGGCACCGTGTGCATCATCGCTCCGTGGAACTACCCGGTGCAGCTCTTGCTGGCGCCCTTGATCCCGGCGCTCGCCGCTGGCAACACCGCAGTGGTCAAGCCCTCAGAGGTCACCCCCACGGTGGCCGACACGCTCGCTGACCTGATCCCTCGCTACCTCGATGGCCGCGTTGTTGCGGTCGTCACGGGTGGGGTCGACGAGACCACGGCGCTGCTCGAAGAGCACTTCGACCACATCTTTTACACGGGAAACGGCGCAGTCGGACGCATCGTCATGGCTGCCGCGGCCAATCACCTCACGCCGGTCACCCTCGAACTCGGCGGGAAGAGCCCGACGATCGTCGCCAACGACGCCAACCTCAAGGTCGCCGCTCGGCGTATCGCCTGGGGCAAGTTCGTCAATGCAGGACAAACGTGCGTCGCTCCCGACTACGTGCTCGTTGACGAACGCGTGGAAGACGAGTTCGTCGCTGAGCTGACCAGCGCGATTCACGATTTCTACGGCGACGACCCCAGAGACTCCCCGGATTACACGCGGATCGTCAACACGCGACATCACGACCGGCTGATGGCCATGCTCGACGCCGGCGGCTACGACCGCACCGTGATCGGTGGCGAAGGTGACCGACTCGAGCGGTATCTTGCACCGACCATTTTGTCCGGGGTCAAGCCCGACGCGGCGGTGATGAACGAGGAGATCTTCGGGCCGATCCTGCCGATCGTGCCGGTGTCCGATATCGACGAGGCGATCCGTTTCGTGAACGACCGCGACAAGCCGCTGGCCCTGTACGCCTTCAGCGAGGACGATCGCCGGCTGGAGCGCATCGTCGAGCACACCTCCGCCGGTGGGGTCACCCTCAACCACGTCGTGTTGCATGTCGGCGTGGCCGGGCTGCCATTCGGCGGCGTGGGCGAGAGCGGGATCGGCAGCTACCACGCCAAGGCGGGCTTCGACCGCTTCAGCCATGCCAAGCCAGTGCTGAGCAAACCGACCAAGCCCGACCCGTCACTGTTGTACCCGCCCTACACGTCGTTCAAAGAACGGATTCTCCGCCGCTTCCTGTAGACGTCGTCACGACGTCGTCGAACCACACGGCATCAGGGTCGACCGCAGTGCCGAGGTAGTTGATGAAGATTTCCTCGCCCTCGTCGATGTCGCGCACGGCGGTAATGATTAGCTCATCGCCCGATTCCGTGGTGGTGGCATTGGGTTCGAAGTGATGGTTGTACAGCGAGCCGTAGCCAAGGGCGAGCGCCGTCGACGAATCGCCCCAGCCAAAGACATAACCGTCGGCGCCTTCGGTGAGCGCGTCGCCCTGCGGACCATCGACGATCAACATTGGGCACCGCTCGATCAGTGCCCCGCGAGCGATCGCCTGCACAGCGAACACACCGCGTCCTGCTCCTGTCGGTGACTCGGCGACGCGCAGGTGGGAGAACACGGCGGTGTAGTCAACCGGCCGATCACACCGCCTGCCACATCGGTGCGTCCGATTCGCCGCGCCAGTACCGCAGCCGGCGTTCGAACTCCGGACGCGCTGCTGGATCGTGGCGCGCGGCGACGCCGCGCAGCAACGTGGCGGCAACAAGCCGCAACTCGGCAAACGCCACGGCCGCCGCGTCGTCGCGCAAGTTCGCTCCGTATCCAGCGGCAAAGTCGTCGTACATCCCTACCGGTCCGCCCCAGCGCGCTTCCCAACTCATCAGCGGCCCGTGGTCCCACGCCGCCGGGGCCGACGCCAGCAGATCGAAGTCGACGATCACGGGTCCGTGTGCGGTCGCGACCACGTTGCCGGGATGGACGTCACCGTGGCAGACGACCCGCGGGGTACGCCATTGTTCCCAGGTTTCCGGGTCGAGCCACTCAGCGTGACGTTCGATGCTGCCGAGTAACCCAACGCGGGCGTCGGCGTCGATCGGCGTCGAGGCGGCGAGTTGCCGATCGAAGTCCCACCACGGCAACGCGTTGGGCGCGCTGAGGGGAAACTCGATCGGCAACGCACTCGGCGGCGTGTCGTGCAAGGTACGGACCGCGGCGCCGACCGTCGCCCAATCGACTGGCCGCCCGGTCGGCCGCACGGCGCGCCATGCAGTGACGACGAAGTCGTCGACAGCGAAGCCGGTTTCGCGTGCTGGCGTCGCGGCTGGGATGTTCCGCGCGCGCAACGTGTGCACCAGCGCGATGAGGGCAGCCGCAGACGCGTTCGGTGTCGACACCCGCAAGATCTCTTCGCCTGCGGTATACACCGCGTTCATGCCATACCGGATCACGGTGGGCGCCGGTAGTCCCCAGTGCGTGGCGGCTACAGCGGCCGCGCGGTCAGCGCCCGCCACGTCGGTGATCGGGCGATCGACGTAGGCCCTCACGGCAGCGGCGACCGTCCCGGGTTCAGGCGACCGTCAGGATCGAATCGCTGCTTGATCCGCCGGTGCAGTTCGGCCACCGCCGGATCGACAGTTCGACCATCGGCGACTGGTGCTTCATGATGCAGCACGCCAACGCCAACCTCGGCGATGAAACCATGCGGGAGCCGGCGTGCGACGTCGATCAGGTCGCGCGGCGCGTGAGATGTGCGGGCGACCGTGGGTACCGCCGGCGCCGCATCAACCGGTGCCAGATCGTGGCGCCGAACCTGCTCGTCGAGATCGTCGGGGTGCCCGTCGAGACGGACCCAGGTGGTCGCGCCGTTCCACAGCACCGATGCTGGGCGGTACAGGTGGGCCAATAGCGTCTCTGGGTCGGCATCGCTTCGGCACCAGCGTGTGAACGGTGGGATCGGACGGGTACGCAGGGTGACCTCAGAGAAGAACCCGAGGGTGCCCTGGGCGCCAACGAACAACCGACACAGGTCGAATCCGCTCACGTTCTTCACGGTGGGCCCGCCGATGGTCACCAACTCCCCCGTCGACGAGACATATCGCGCCTGCAGCAACGCGTCGCGCATCGGGCCGTACCGCAACCGGTCCAGATCGCTGTGCCCAACAGCGAGGGCGCCGCCGACGGTGCCGAATCTGGGCAACGCAACGGTCTGACCGTGCGCCGCGAGCGCAACACACAGCTCCTCCACCGGTGTCGCCGCGCCGCAGGTCACGGTCATCTCGGCGGCCTGCACATCACGGACCCCCGTCGGTGCGGTCACGACGCGGGCGCCAAGCGACGGACCGTGGCGCGTGCCCAGCCCGACGGCCGTCACCGCACCGTCGGCGCCCACCTCTTCGGCGAACGCCTCGTCGACGACGGCCATCAGTGCGTTGCTACACCCATGCGCCCTCCGGAACGGAGTGCACGTCACCGCACGTCGCAGCCGTGGGGAGCACCTTGTCGGGATTGGCGAGTCGCTGCGGGTCAAAGGCGTCGCGCAGATCGGCCTGCGCAGCGAGATCGACCTCGCTGAACATCAGCGGCATCAGATCGCGCTTTTCGCGGCCGATGCCGTGCTCACCACTGAGCACTCCCCCGGCTGCCACCGATGCCTCGACGATTTCCTCTCCAGCCGCATGAACGCGTTCGGCAACCCCTGGTTCACGGGCGTCGTACACCAGCAGTGGATGGAGATTTCCATCGCCCGCATGGAACACGTTGAGCACGAGCAGATCGTGACGTTCGGCGATCTCGTACACCTGCGCCAACACCTCTGGGAGGCGGCGGCGTGGGACCACCGTGTCGTGCAGGTAGTAGTTCGGCTTGATCCGGGCAATCGCCCCGAACGCCGACTTGCGTCCCTTCCACAGCAGCGCCCGCTCGGTCTCGTCGGCAGCGACGCGAATGGTCCCGACACTGCGACCCGCAGCCAGCTCGCGAATTGCGGCAACGTCGGCGGCGACTCCGGCCGGCAGGCCGACGACCTCGATCAACAGCACCGCAGCGGCATCGACCGGAAGGTCGGCCTCGATGTACGCCTCGACGGCCCGAACACAGAGTTGATCCATCATCTCGACCGCTGCAGGGACGATGCCGGCCGCGATGATGTCGCTCACGAGCTGCGCTCCGTCGTCGACACTGGCGAAGTCGAGCAGCATCGTCGCCACCTCCGGCGGGTCCTGCATCAGCTTCACACACACAGCGGTGGCCACACCGAACATGCCCTCGCTGCCGATGAATGCGCCACGCAGGTCGAGGCCAAACGGTTCGGGGTCCTCGCCGCCCAGCTCGGTGACGGTCCCATCCGGCAGCACCACCTCGATGGCGTGGATGTGGGCGCTGGTCACGCCGTCGGCCAGGCAGTGGGGGCCACCCGAGTTGTTGGCCACGTTGCCGCCGATCGAACACGTCTGCTGGCTGCTGGGATCGGGCGCGAAGTGCAGTCCGTGCGACGCGACGTGACGGGTCAGGTCGAGGTTGAGTACTCCGGGTTCGACCCAGGCCATCCGATTGACCGAGTCGACCGAGCGGATACGCGTCATCTTCGAGGTGGCGATCACGACGGCGCCGTCGGGCGGCACCGCTCCACCGGCGAGACCAGTGCCGGAACCTCGGGCGACGAAGGGTGCATCGTGACGGACCGCGGCGCGCACGCACGCTTGCACTTCGGCCGTCGTTGTGGGAAAGCACACCGCCGTCGCCCGGCCACTGAGGTTCGAGGCGTCGTGCCGGTACAGCCACAGCTCGCTCTCGGCGGTATGCACCCGATCGGCGCCGAGCGCGGCAACCAGGTGGTCGACCAGTTGGTGCCGCTTGGTGGAGGTCACCGCGCCGCGCGGCGGTGCTCGCGCATCACAATGACGCGTCCGCTGTCGACCGGTACGCCGTCGACGAACACCCGGTCGCCCGGTTCCACGTGGTCGGCCAGGGACTCGAGACGGCCGTCGCGGCGGGCCCGCAGCTCGTCCTCGTGCTGGCGGGCGACCTGACGGCCCTCACGGACGGCATCGATCAGTTGCCCGCCGGTTGTCCGCGCCCGGTCGGCCACGGTGCGGGCGACTTGCCCGGGCGTGATCTGGGCGGCGGTCTCGCGCACTTTGCGGGCGGCATAATTCGCGCCAACGGCCCCGGCGGCGACGCCCCCAGCAAACCACGTCACTCGCTTCATCATGCGCGGCGCCGCCGTGGGAGTTCCTGCACGACCGGTGCGTCGATGGCCGTCGGGCCGACGGCGGTCGACGTCGGCGCGCCACGTAGCCGGGCGACGGTACGCGACGCCCCCTTGGCCAAGCCGGCCGCTTTGATCATCGGCGACGAGAACGATGCCTTGGCAACCCGCCCGCCGACCGCATCGCCAATCGCTTCGGCCGAACCGAGCACACGATCGAACCGCTCCAGATCGGCACGGGCCTCGGCGATGCTCGTTTGGGCGTCGTCCGACGCAGCCTTCAATTCGATCAGCAGCGGGCCGGTCTCGGCCCGCAGATCGTCGACTTCACGACGGAGGTCGCGCATTGCGTCGAGCACACGCACGAGCACCACGATCAACGCGGCGAAGCCGATCGAGATCAGCACGGCGGCAAGCAGAATCGCCAATTCGCCGGCCGTCATCGCGCCGCTCCTCGCACTGCGGCCACCGACGCCCATCGACGAGATGGGCCGCCTGACTTGCGATTATCGATTGGCCGGCGGTACCCACCAGCGTGATCCGACGAGCTGATCGGGCAGGTATTGCTGGTCGGCGGCGCCATCGGCATGGTCGTGAGGATAGTCGTAGCCGACACCGTGCCCGAGGGAGGCGGCGCCGTCGTAGTGGGCGTCGCGCAGGTGCGCTGGTACTTCCCCCACGGCACCATCACGAATCGCCGCCCGCACGGTCCAGATGGCGTTGGCACTGGCGTTGCTCTTCGATGCGAGCGCAAGGCGAATCGCTGCGTGGGCCATGTTCAGTTGGGCTTCGGGTAACCCGACGTGGTCCACCGCGTGTGCGGCGGCGACCGCAACCTGCAACGCCTGGTCGTCGGCCAGTCCGACGTCTTCGCTGGCAAAGATGATCATCCGTCGAGCGATGAAACGGGGGTCCTCCCCCGCTTCGAGCATCCGACCCAGCCAATACACGGCGGCATCGGGGTCCGAACCACGCATCGACTTGATGAACGCGCTGATCACGTCATAGTGATCGTCGCGGCCGTACCGCAGCGCAGTCGTACCAAGCGCCGCCTCGACGTGCGCCAGCGCAACCGGTTGCGGGTGAGCGAGGGCGACCGCGACTTCGAGGGCGGTCAGCACCTGACGTCCATCACCGCCGGCGCGATCGCCGAGCAAGCGAAACGCGTCGTCACTCGCAGTCGATGCCTCGGCCTCGAGGCCGCGGCGCAACAGCTCGTCGATCGCTGGTCGATCGAGCGGCTCGAGTCGGAACAGGGTTGACCGGCTGCGCAACGGGGCGTTGACCTCGAAGAACGGGTTCTCGGTGGTCGCCCCAATCAGGGTCAGCGTGCCATCCTCCACCGACGGCAGGAGCGCGTCTTGCTGCGATTTCGAGAACCGATGGATCTCGTCGAGAAACAGGATCGTGCCACGCCCTTGCTCACCAAGACGGGCGCGCGCTCGCTCGATCACGCCGCGCACATCCTTGACACCGGCAGACACCGCCGACAGCTGCTCGAACGCCCGGTCGGTCGAGCCCGCAACGGCCAACGCCAAGGTGGTCTTACCAGTACCGGGCGGCCCCCAGAACAACACCGAGCTAAGGCGATCGCTCTCCACGAGGGCGCGCAGCGGCCGGCCTGGCCCGATCAAGTGCTCTTGACCAACGACCTCGTCGATCGTGGCAGGACGGAGCCGGGCGGCAAGCGGGGCCCGACGGCGGCGCGTCTCGTCGGCGGCGGCGGCGAACAGATCGTCGCTCATCGCCGGGTGCACGCGCAGGCGCCCAGCGATGTCACGGGGCGAGCACGCGTTCGTAGGCGGGGCGCCGGAAGCCGACCACCTGATCGATCAACCAGGCTGGCTCCACCCAACGCCACGATCGACGAGGTCGTTGGTCAAGAGCACTTGATCGGGCCAGGCCGGCCGCTGCGCGCC
>JBCBSO010000075.1:0-10850 GCA_039819205.1 Actinomycetota bacterium | reverse complement strand
CCTTGGCGCCACTTTCTCCGGGCTCGCCCTGTTCTCCCGCTGGTCCTTGTTCGCCGGTTTCGCCTTTGTCTCCGGGCGAAAAGGGCGACCAGGGCGAACCCGGCGAGAAGGGCGACCCCGGTCTACAGGGGCCACCCGGAGTCCAAGGCGAACAGGGGGAGCAGGGCGCCACTGGACAGCGCGGCCCAACCGGGCCTCCCGGGGCCGACGCCGAATCACCTGCTCGGGTGGTGTGGGTCGCCGACGACGGGACGGGCGACTTCCTCACCATTGGCGATGCACTCGAGGCTGCCCGCAAGGCGACCGAGGAGAAGCCCGTGCTGCTGCGCATCGCGCCTGGCCGCTACATCGAAGAGAAACCTGTCGTTGTCCCCGACTACGTCGAGATCGTCGGATCAGGCCAGGGCATCACCACCATCAAGTGCGCCTGCAGCACTACAAACTTCGACGGTACGTCGGCAACCGTCGACATGTCGAGTGCCTCGGCACTCCGCCACCTCACCGTTGAGAACACGGGCGGCTCGTTCTACTCGATCGCGATCTTCACCAGCGGAGCCGGCACGAAGCTCATCAGCGACGTCACCACCAAAGCCGACGGCGGTAGCAACAACTCGGGCATCCGCAACGACTCGTCGTCGCCGACCATCACCGACACCACCTCGACAGCGGCAGGCGGTGTCGCGAGCTACGGAATCAACAACCAGTCGGCCGCACCGACCATCACCAACACCACTGCGAGCGGCGTGAGCGGTACCACCAGCGTCGGCATCAACAACACCTCGTCGACACCGACGATCACCAGTAGTGCTGCCGTCGCCAGCGACGGCAGCACGAACTACGCCATCTTCAACTTCAACTCGTCACCGGCGATCGGCAACATCACTGCCACCGCCACCAACGGCACGAACAACAACTACGGGATCTATAACAACTCGTCGGCGCCCCAGATCACCGACACCACGGTCAGCGCAACCGCGCCCAGTGCCACGGTGAACGCCGCCATCTTCATCTCTGGCTCGGCGCCCACCATCAGCAACAGCATCGCCACGGCCACCGGCGGCGCCATCACGTATGGCATCCAAAACAGCTCGTCGGCATCCCCAACGGTTGATGGCACGATCGTGACAGCAGCCGGCGGCACCACGATCAGCGCGGCTGTGAGCAACAACGGGTCCGCCAGCCTGACCATCCAGGACTCCACCGTCGTCGGCGACGAGGCAATTCGCGGTGATGATGTGTCGGTGGCGAACTCGATGCTCGACGGCACGGTCGATCCGGGGAACGTGTGTGTCGGTGCCTACGACGGGAGCTACGCAGCGCTCGATACGGACTGCATGGCGCCGTAGCGGGCGCAGACGCCGCAGTCAGGCGGCGAGGCGCTGCGGGGCGTTCGCAGCGCGCTTGCCGGTGGTCATCTTCTCGTAGAGCGCGCACACCCGACGACTGGCGGTGCGTTCACACAGCGAGGGGACCACCGCATGGATGGCGGCGGCCAGCGACGCGGCGGCCAACGACGCGGCAAAGCCGAAGGCGACGCGGGCGTGTTCGCCATAGGTCTCATCGACCGATGCCGGGTGTTCGGTGAAGTGGCGCCGCAACTCCATGTGACAACCGTACGGAACTCGACCATCGAAGGTATTGCAAACTTCGCGTCTATTCGGACCAGTTGCGCACGATCTACACACCGTGATGCCACTTGTTGCAGTATTCTTCGATTGTGGACTCGATCGATCGGGAAATCGTGCGTCTTCTCCAAGACGATGCCAGTCGCAGCGCTCGCGAGCTCGGCGACGCCGTCGGGCTCACGGCCACACCGTGCTGGCGGCGCATCCGCGCCCTCGAAGACGACGGCACCATCGCCCGCCAGGTGGCGATCGTCGACCCGCACGCCATCGGCCTCGATGTGCTTGCGCTCGTGAACATCCGCACCAACGATCACAGCTCCGACTGGATCCGCCGCTTCCGTGCGGCACTTGCCGATCTCCCCGAAGTCCTCGAGGCGTATCGCACCAGCGGTGACATCGACTACACGCTGAAGGTGCGTGTGGCCAGCATCCCCGCCTACGACGACTTCTATCGCCGGCTCATCGAGGCGATCGACCTCTACGACGTGCGTACGATCTTCGTGATGGAAGAGCTGAAGTCGACGACGGCACTGCCACTCGACGAGTAGCGCCGTCTATTGCTCGAGGAACCAGCGGGCGATCTGGGTGCGCGTCGACAAGCCGAGTTTGGCCAGGATGTGGCTGACGTGGGTCGACACGGTCTTGCGTGAGATAAACAGCGCATCGGCGATCTCGCCGTTGGTCATCCCCTTGGCGACGAGGCTGGCGACGTCGTGCTCGCGCCCCGTGAGTGCGCCGTCGCTCGGTGCCGAGCGGCCCTTGGCAGCGAGTTGGGCAGCCTCGTCGCGACGCTCGCCTGGCCAGTGCTCGAGCAGCGCCAGCGCCTCGCCGGCACTCTGCCGGGATGCTTCCGTGTCGCCGTTGCGGCGCTGCGCACGGGCAAGCGAAATCCACACCTCGGCACGCAATGGAGGCGACAGGTCGATCGGCACACCTTCGGTGGTCGACTGATCTGCCAGCCGCGCAATCGCCGCATCGAGTTTCGTCACGGCGTCGGGGTCATCGGCGCGCTCCGCCAGCACGGCAATCACTGCGTCGCCGCCGGCTGATCCGTCGGCGAGATCCTTGGCGAGCTGCTGCAGCGTGGCGGGGCCGACGCCGTTGCGCAGCAGGGTGCGGAACGTCAACAGAAACAACTCGTTGGCCTGCCGGACCTTGACCATTTCGGTCAGGGCGTCGGCGAGCACGTCGAGGTCGGGTTCGCCGAGGGTGGCCTCGACGGCGCGCAGCCAGGGATCGCGGGGCCGCTGCTCCGGTTCGTTGCGATCGGCGGCGAGCAGACAGCGCGCTTCGTCGAGGTCGCCGGTTTCTGCGGTGAGTAGTGCGTCGAGACCGGTCAGTGCGTCGATCCAACGACTGTCGCCACCGAGCACGCGGGAGCGTCGCACGGCGGTGATCGCCGCCGCCAGGTCGCCGCGGGCGATCGCCAGTTCGGCGCGGCGTTCAGCGAAGCTGTGCACCGCCATCACATCGGAGCCGCTCCTGATCGCCGCGCGCCGCATCTCGACGAGCGTGACCTCGGCCGCATCGGGCTGCTGACAGGCGCTGAGGTTGAACAACGCTCGGGCAGCGGTGAGGTGATCGCCCACTGCGGCGCTCTGATCAGCGAGCTCGCGCAACATGCCGGCGGCGTTGGGGTCACGCTTCACCAGCGTGCTTGCCCGCTCAACCATGGCCAAGCGGCGAATGTCGTCATCGCCGATCGTGTCGGCGAGTTCGATTGCGCAGTCGGCGTACTCGATCGCGAGATCGGCTTCGTGATGCAGCATGTGGTGTTGCGACACCGCGACCAAGGCGCGCGCCCGCTGCTCGACCGGGGCGTCGTCGTCGGTGCCGACTCGCAGCTCCTCGAACGCTTCGCGCTCGGCGTCGAAGTCGGCCGCCTCGAACGCGATGCGGCCAACGAGCGCCAGTGCTTCGGGGAGCCGCACCGAACCAGTGCGCGCCTCGATCCGTCGCCACCGCTCGGCATGGCGGCGGGCGGTGCCGAGGCGACCGAGCAACCAGGCGGCGCGGGCCGCAAGCTCGAGGAGTTCAGGGTGGTCGGGGAACGCATCGAGGGCTTCCTCGGCGACTAACAACGCCTGAAACGGCGAACCCGACTCGAGATAGTCGCGGATTCCGGCCGGCGCCAACTGTTCGACGTCGTCGATACGTGCGGCCTTGATGGCGTGGCGGGCGATCGACGCGTGATCGGCCGGGCACAACTCGTTGGTTGCTTCGAACGCCCGACTGTGCAGATACCGCTTCTCTCGGCCGAGCAGCGATTCGAGGATCGCCTCGCGCACCAGCTCGTGACGGAAGTGGAAGCGGTCGACGGCGCGCTCTTCCAACAGCCCTCGGCCGACGAGCAGCCGGAGCCGACCGATCAGCACGTCGTCGTCGAACCCGCTGGCCGAACGCAGGACCTCATAGTCGGCCGACGAACCGAGCACGGCGGCCATCGACAACACCGATCGTTCGTCGTCGCTCAGCTCGCTGAGGCGGTGACCGATCGCCTCGCTCAGGTTCCAGGGAATCGCCGATTCGAGCAGTGAACGGGGGTCGCCACGATTGGCGATGAGGAACTCCTCGAGATACAGCGGATTGCCGCCGGTACGCGCCAGCAGTGTCTCGACCAAACGGTCGTCGGGCTCGTCGCCAATCGCCGCGGTGACCATGGCGCCGATCTCGTCGGCACTCAGCGGCTCGAGTCGGATGCGTGCCGGCTGACGCCGTTCGATGTGGCGCAGCAGCTCGATCGCCGGATGGCCGGGTGGGAGGTCTTCTGGCCGATACGTGGCCACCACGGTCGGTCGATCCGGAGCGGTGAGCACGCGTTCGAGGATCTGTAGCGACTCGACGTCGGCCCAGTGCAGGTCCTCGATCACGATCACGTCGGGTTCGAGGTGGGCCACCAGGGCGACCCCGGCAGCAATCGGATCGCCGGCCAACGCGTCGGGTGATGTCGGATCGAGGCCGCTGAGACGTGGTGCGGTCGGACCAAGGATGGAGGCGAGCGTCTCGGCGGAGCCGACAAGGTCGTCGGGGATCGTCGTCCACCATCCCACGGCGGGCTCGATCGCCGAACGGAACACGTCGAATGGCCGTCCGTACGAGGTCGGCGAGCCGGCGCCGACAAGCACCGTGAGGTCGGTGTGCGCCAGCGCCTCACGCACGAGGCGCGACTTGCCGAGACCGGACTCGCCCGAGACGAGCACGACGTCGGCGCTGTCGCGTCCAACGACATCGACCAATACGTCGAGTTCGTCGGAGCGACCGACGAACGCCAGGTCGCCTCGGGTCGTCATGGGACGATTCTTATCGGTTCTGGTGCAGCGCGCGACGCCAGCGGGTCAACGACCGCAGGAACGAAGCCTGCTGTTCGCCGTCGGCCAGTCGGCGACGGTGCTCGCCGAGCAGCAGCTCGGGGTGGAGTCCATCGAGGGGTGTCATGGATCCCATCGTGCCGACCTCAGGTAGGCCGTCACATCGGTCAGGTGACTGATTTGGGACCGTCAGGCGGTGACCGGGGTCACACCGGCGTCACACGGCGTCGGCAGGAGCTTCGTCGCCCGCCTCGGCTGGCACTTTGGTCGACGCATCGGTCGGCGCATCGGCACCGGCCTCGGCGGTCGCGGTGCCATTCGTGTCGGCTGCCCCGTGGGCGCCTCCGTCGACTGTGCCGTCGACCAGGCCGTCAGCGGCCTCGACGGCTGAGGTGTCGTCGCTCGGGCTGCGACGCAGGAACACGAACGCCGCCGCCGCGCCCACCACGGCGGTGAGCACGATGGCCACGGTCCGCCAGTGATCGTTCAAGAAGATCGTGGCCTCGGCCTGCTGTTCCAGGGCCCAGTCGGTGATCGGGTCGCCCTCTTCACGGATGTCGACCCAGTAGAAGTACCACAGCAGGTAGGCACCGGAGATCACGACGAATGCGGCGGCGATCTTGTCGACGTACTGCATGCCGTTGCGCAGGATCTTCAGCAGGCTCGTGTTGGCGAAGGCCAACGCCACGGTGAGCGCCGACACCAACAGCGCCATGCCGGCCCCGTAGGCGAGCACATTGCCCACGCCGGCGACCACACCGTCGCGCGACGTGGTGGAGAACACGGTGGCGATGAACAATCCGATCGTGCAGCCGATGGACGCAACCGCGTAGGCCACACCGAACACGAACATCGCCTTGGTGGTGTTCTTCGGCTGGCCGCCCGTGTTGATCTGCGGCGTCATGAACGGCAGCTTGTAACCGAACAGCATGGCGATCCCGAGCACAACGAGGGCCACGCCGATAATGCCGGTGGCGTACTTGGCGTTCTGATCGATCCAGTTGGTGAAGTTGTACGAGATGACCCCAACCACGAGAAACACCGACAAGAACCCGGCGGACACCGCCGCGCTCACCAACAGCGCGCGTCGGATCGATGCTCGTTGCGACCCCGGCAGCTGTCCTTGCATCCCGAGGAAGTACATCAAGTAGGTCGGTAGCAGGATGAACCCGCATGGGTTGACCGCAGCGACCAAACCACGGATGAACGACAGGCTCATGTGTGCTCCATCATGTGCTCTATTGGGCTTCCTGGATCTCGGCGTCGATCGTCTGCAGCTCGTCGACACGTTCGCGGAGCTGGTCGGCGTCGAGCACGCCGGTCTGCTCGATGATCGTGCCGTCGGAGGTGACGAACAGCGTGATTGGGAACGCCACTGCACCGATAGCATCGGTGAGCTCGGCGAACGGGTCACGCAGCTGCTCGTACGTCACGCCACGTTCACCGGCAAAGCGCTCCATCGTTTCGACGGAATCGATGGTGTTGACCCCGATGAACCGCACCTCGTCGCCGACTTCGCTGTGCACCTCGGCGAAGTCGGGGAGTTCTTTGGCGCACGGCGGGCACGTGGAGAACCAGAAGTTCATCACCGTCGGTTGGCCGAGCAGCGACGCGGTGACAATTTCATTCTCGTCTCGGTCGAACAAGGTGGTCACCGGGAGGAGGTCGCCTTCAACGAGATCGTTGCCCAACCCGTTGTTAGGGAACGTCTCGACGGTTTGCGGATTGTCGAGCACGGCGTCGGGCTCGTCGTCGCCGGAGCGGGCAATAAGGAACCCCGCGCCCACGCTGATGACGACGGCGACCACGAGGGAGATCGCCAGCAGCCGCGGCCGGATGTTCACCCGTTGCAGGGTACTGAGCACATACGAACAGGTCGCTCCACGAGCACGAAACGTTCCCTTACGGCCGCGGTGCCCCGGTGGGGGGAGACCAGGGCACCACGGCCGTCGGGGGGATCATGCGACGTTCACCGACACGGCGGCTGCCGCGTCGACCTCGTCGGCGTTGACCGGGCCGAGCTCGTCGACGATCAGCGCCGGACGCGGCCGCTTGGGCGGGCGACCACACGGGCGCTTGTTGGCGACGATCCGGCCGCCGGAGATGAGCTCGCCGCCCCACACGCCCCAAGGTTCGGCGCGTTCGAGGGCTTCGGCGAGACACGACGCCTGGAGTGGGCACCTGCGGCACATCGCCTTGGCGCGGGCGATGTCGATCACGTCGTCGGAGAAGAACAGCGCGGTGAGCGTGCCGTTCCCGTCGGCGCATCGGGCCGCTGGTGCCGTGCTCCCGGCGTCGACGCCGGGAGCGTCGATACAGTCGGGTTCGCGGGGTTCAATGACGATGTTCATGTCGGTTCCTTGCTGTGCTGTTCGTGGGTCTGGTGGAAGCAGTTCGTTGGAGCAGTTCGTTGTGGTGGTCAGTGGCCGAAAAACCAGAAAGGCCGCCGGGTCTTTCAACCCGGCGGCCTCGGAGAGGTGATCTGACGTTGGTGTTACGTCAGCACTCCTGGCGAGGTGCCGGGATGCAGATGCGGCTTGTTGGTCACGACCTGGATCGAGTCGGTGGTCATGTAGCCACCGGTGCCGCAGTACTCGAAGGTCGATGCGGTTCGCGGATTGCCGTTGCCAAAGAGGGTCGAGTTGCCCATGGTTGGGGCGGCACACGCGAACTGCCAGGATCCCGAGAGGGGCGCGACGGTGCGCGCGCCGCGGACGCGACCGGCGACCGGCGAGATGTCGGTGTGCCACATCGTGACCATCGGTGCGTCCTTTCTGCTCGTGCTGTGAGTACTGGGAGTTCGGTGTGTTCGTTGCGCGCGCCATGCTGGCGCCAGCGGGATAGAGACAACCACGATCCCCTACCGCGGGTCAAGGAGGTTTCGCGTGAACCCTCCGCTGACTCCAGGTGCGGGTCGCGATGAGTTGGCAGATCGATCTGGCGCTGTTCGCCTGCGGGTGGTCGCTCGGTTGGTTGCTGTTGTGGCGCGTGCGCCCACTTCCACCGGCTGGCGCCACGACCATCGAAGACGGGCCCGAGTCCGGTCGCCCCTCGGTGGCAGTGGTCGTTCCGGCGCGCAATGAGCGCGCCTCGTTGCCGCATCTGCTGCCGCCGCTGGTGGAGCAGCTGCGACCCGACGATCAGCTCGTGGTGGTCGACGACCACTCCGACGACGACACGGCCACAATCGCGGCTGCGGCAGGCGCTCGGGTGGTGCAACCTCCTGCCCTGCCAGATGGCTGGCTCGGCAAACCGCACGCCTGCGCCTCGGGGGCCGCGGCGACCACGGCACCGGTGTTGGTGTTTCTCGATGCCGACGTGCGTCCTGGCCTCGATCTGCTCGATCGGCTGGCCGCGGCCGTCGACGACGATCGCGGCGCTGTGGTGTCGGTACAGCCGTGGCATCAAATGGACAGCGCCGGAGAACAGGCCAGTGTGGTCGCCAACGTGGCGGCGCTCATGGGGTGCGGCGCGTTCACCCCACTTGGCCCCGCTGCGGCCGCGACGGTGGCGTTCGGTCCGGTGATCGCCGTCGACCGAGCGACCTACACCGCGGCTGGCGGCCACGGCAACGACGCCGTACGCGGGCAACACACCGAGGACATCGCGCTCGCCCGCGTGATCGGACGCTCGTCGCTGTTCACCGGGCGGCCCGACACGCGGTTCCGGATGTATCCGGGCGGGCTCGGCGACACGATCCGTGGCTGGAGCCGATCGCTGGCCACCGGTGCCGGCGCCACCCGTTGGTGGTGGCTCCTGGCCACGCTGGCGTGGGTGGCGTCACTCGTTGGCGGGTGGTTGGCGATCCCCTTCGTGTATCCGCTCAGTGCGCTGCAGCTCTGGGTGCTGGGACGACGGGCCGGCTCGATCCATCCGCTGACGGCGCTGCTGTTTCCGCTGGCGGTGGTCGCCTTCGTGCTGATCTTTCTGCGCAGTGTGTGGCTGACCGTCACCCGTCGCACGGTGACCTGGAAGGGTCGCCAAGTCGACGCCAAGCCCAGCGAATTGGCTGATTGAATGGTTGTTGTGCGCCTTTCGATGCTCTCCCGAGTCGCCCGGCGGACGATGCCGGCGCTGCTAGGCGGCGCGCTGATCGTCGGCGCAGCAGCCGGCGTGGCGAGCGCACACGATGCGAACGTGGTGGCCACACCGGCATCGGGGTCGACGATCGACGAACCGATCGGCGAGGTGACCCTCACCTTCGACACCACGATCGGGCAAGACGTCGAAATCGCCCTGCTCGATCCCGACGAGGAAGAGATCAGCACCACCAGCACGCGCCTGTCCGACTTCGCCGCCAAGGCCGAGTTCGAGCCGCTCGACGAAGAGGGCACCTACATCATCCGCTACTTGATGACCGCCGCCGAAGACGGACACCTGCTGGTTGGCGCGGTGCAGTTCAACTTTGGCGATGCGGGGGGTTCGAGCGCCACGTTGTGGATCGTGTTCGGGGTCGCCGCTGTGGCCATTCTCGGCATCGGCGCATGGTTCAGTCTGCGCAATCACCGGCGCTCCACCGGCGCCGGCGACTCACCCGGCGATGTCGATAACGATCTTTCCGACGTTGGCGTTTGACTCCATGTGCGTGTGGGCCTCGCCGATGCGCTCGAACGGATAACGCGAGTCGATCACCGGGCGCAGCAACTCGCGCTCGAACAGCGGGATCACCTCCGCAGCGAACCGCTGCGAGATGGCGATCTTGCGCTCGATCGGCCGGCTGCGCAACGTGGTGCCGATCCACGTCACCCGCTTGGTGAGCAGCAGACCGAGGTTGACGCTGGCGTTACCGCCGCCCATCAAACCGACCTGCACCACGGTGCCGTCAACCGCCGCCGCATGCAGGTTGCGCTCGGCCTCGTCGCCTCCAACAACGTCGAGCACCACGTCGGCACCCTCGGGCACGGCGTTGCGCCATGCGCCGAGCCAGTCGGCCGGTGATCGTTCGAGCACCACGTCGGCGCCGAGCGCACGACACGCGTCGGCCTTGCCAGCCGAGCAGGTCACGGCGATACGCGCCCCGATCGCGCGGGCGATCTGAATCGCCGCCGTACCGACACCGGACGCCCCGGCATGCACGAGTGCCCACCGACCACTGGTGAGCCCGCCCTGCACTACCAACGCGTCCCAGGCGGTGAGGAACACCTCGGGGATCGCCACTGCGTCGCGCGACGACACCGTGTTGGGTACCGGGAGGGCCTGCCGGCTGTGGGTGACGAGCCGTTCGGCGTAGCACCCTCCGGCCTCGATGCCCATCACTCGATCGCCGACTTGCCAGCCATCGACGTCGGGACCGAGCGCGGCGACGTGGCCGGCGTACTCCAAGCCGGGGATCTCGATGTCGCGTCCGCGCGGGTCGGGATACATCCCCATGCGTTGCAGCACGTCGGCGCGATTGAGCGCCGTGTGTTCGACGTTGACCGCGATCTCGCCAACCCCCGGCTCGGGATCGGGCACCTCGCGAATAGTCAGGACCTCGGGGCCCCCGTGATCGTCGAGAACAACAGCGCGCATGCGCGGCACGCTACCGGCCGATCCGAGCACGCGAAGGCCCGGATCGGCGGCGTGCGTCTGGCTCTACGAGCGCCGAGTTGCGCCGACGGCAACGGCGCCGATGCCGAGCAGTGCCAGCGCCACGACGAGGATCGGCAGGGTTTGCGACGTCGTGCCGGTCGCCGGCAGCTCGGCGGCCAAGGTGGTTGGCGGGGCCGGTGGCGGCGTGGTCGGGGCCGCTGTAGTCGGTGCCGCGGTGGTCGCCGGCGGCTCAGTCGTCGGGGTCGGCTCAGGAATGTCGTCGGCGGTGATCACGCCCGCGGCGGTCTGTGCCTGCAACACCGAGAACTCGGCGCTCGGATCGTCGATGATCTCTTCGATCTCCTCGACCGTGACCTCCACGCTGACCTCGTATCCGTCGGTGCCC
>JBCBSO010000074.1:0-10981 GCA_039819205.1 Actinomycetota bacterium | reverse complement strand
GTGTTGTTGCCAACGTCGTGGCACTCGGCACGCAACGGCCACCGATTCCGTGGTCGTGTCCATTGACCACAGCGGTGGAGATCGCCCAGGGCATCGGCGACGAGACGGTGCCATCGGGCAATGCCGACGTGCGACCCGATCTGGGGGTGAGCACCGTCGGGTGCGACGAGGTACGACTCACGGTAGGCCCGACCACGCCTGAGGAGTTCGTCGCCTCGCTGTATCCCAGCGACGTCGCCGATGTGCAACCAACGATCAACGCACGGGGCGCTGCAGCAGCCGGCGAACTCTACGACCACTGCGTCGTCGTGCCCTCGCTGGAGCAGCAGCAATGCGGCGCGGCGTGGACCGATGGCAGCGTGTGGGTCGACATCAGCCAAATCACTCCCGCACCGGGCGACCCGGCCGATGTCCAACGCTTGGCCGACGAGCTCACCAGCAACGTCGACGCACTACTCGCTGAAGCCGCCGCACTCGACCTTGTCGAACTGGTCCAGTGGTACCGGTTGACCAACGACGCGATCGGCCCGGAGACGGCGCTCGACACCACCGCTGAATCGCCCGCGTTGTTGCCGACCGGGGCGTTTCCCGGGCAGCGTTGGCGTTTCGTCAACCTCGGCGGTGGGCGCTACGAGGTGTCGAATTCGGCGCAGGGGTCCACCCGCTTGCTGAGCACCGAAGGAACCGGCGTGTTCTACACCGACGGGCCCGCTCAGCTTCCCGGCCAGGTGTGGACGGTCACGACCGAGCCGAACGGCACCAACCTCGTATTCAGCGACTTGATCGACACCTTGGTGTTCCTCACCCCGGCGCCCGGCAACGACAGCGTGACCGTGATTCCCTTCGGAACACCGGGTCCGGTGCAGTGGCGCCTGGTCGCCGCCGGCGCAATCGAGCCATAACCCGGTAGCGTCGATAACTCGTCGGGTACCCCCACCCGATGGGTTTGCTTGCGGAAGTGTCCCGTCGAGCGAGCCACCTCGACCAGGAGACCCCCAATGAACCCCACCTTTGCTGCGCTCGGCGTGCCCGAGTCCATCTGTACCGCGCTCGAACGGCGCGGCATCACCGAACCATTCGCCATTCAGGCGGCAACGATCGCCGACACCCTTGCCGGCCACGACGTGTGCGGTCGCGCGCCAACTGGTTCGGGCAAGACCCTCGCGTTCGGCGTGCCGCTGGTGGCGCTGACCGAACGGGCGGAGACGCGCCGTCCCCGCAGTCTCGTGCTGGCGCCGACGCGTGAACTCGCCGACCAGATCGCTGCTGAACTCGAGACATTCGCTGATCGGCTGCGCGTCGCCGTCGTATACGGCGGCGTCGGCTACGGCAAACAGCTCGACGCATTGCACCGCGGCGTCGACATCCTCGTCGCCTGCCCCGGGCGGCTGGAGGACCTGATCCAGATGGGCAAGGTCACCCTCGACGCGGTCGACCGCGTGGTCGTCGACGAGGCCGACCGGATGGCCGACATGGGCTTTCTCCCTGCGGTGCGACGCCTCCTCGATCAAACGTCCTCCAGCCGCCAGACACTGTTGTTCTCCGCCACGCTCGACGGCAGCGTTGGCGAACTGACCCGCGCCTACCAGCACGACCCGGTTCGCCACGAGGTGGGAGAAGACACCCCCGACATCACGGCCGCCGACCACTTCTTCTGGAGTGTCGAGCGGACTGACCGACCGCGCGTCGCGGCACAGGCGATCAACGCGGCGTGGCCCGCCATCGTGTTCTGCCGGACCCGGCACGGCGCCGATCGTCTCGAACGGCAACTGGCCAAGCAGGGTGTGACGGCCACCGCGATCCACGGTGGCCGCAACCAGAACCGGCGCACGCGGGCGCTGGCCGAGTTCGCCGACGGGCGCGCGCAGGCGCTGGTCGCCACCGATGTCGCCGCCCGTGGGATCCACATCGACCGCGTTGCATCAGTGGTGCACTACGACCTGCCCGCCGATCCGAAGGACTACATCCATCGATCCGGGCGCACCGCACGCGGCGGCGAAGGCGGCACCGTGGTCGCCCTCGTTCCGCCGAATCAGACCAAAGATGCCCGACGCCTACAGCGCCACGCCGGTCTCGACGAGCCGATCGCCGAACCCGATACCACGGCGCTGAGTGACGCCGCTCCGGAGCTCGGACGCGCTGTGCTGGCGCCGACTGAGCAGGTGGAGACAGTCGAGACGGTGGATCCGGTCAAGCCGCAGAAACCGCAGAAACCGCAGAAGCCGAAGAAGCAGCAGCGTCGCCGCGACCGCCGACGCGACGGCAGCCGGAGCGGCCACACCCGCGGCACGGTGAAGTTCTTCAACAACAAGAAAGGCTTCGGATTCATCGCCGCCGACGGTCACGACAACGACGTGTTCGTCCACTACTCGAACATCGCCACCACGGGCTACAAGTCGCTCAGCGAGGGCCAACTCGTCGAGTTCGAGCTCGGCCAAGGCCGCAAGGGCGACGAAGCGCGTAACGTCCAGCCGGTCTGAGCAACGCCGAGCCGATCGGCGCCGACGGTCAGGTCGCCGCGTCGAGCAGGAACACCCGAATCGTGCGGTGGTCAGCGCGGGTGCGGTACTTGCGATACCCCGGATAGAAGGCACCAGCGACCTCGAACACCCGGTCGGCGGTGTCGTCGTCGGCCCGTCGGGCGACAACGTCCACCGCACGCCCGCGGTACGCCACCGTGGCGGTCGGATCAGCCTCGAGGTTGTAGACCCATCCCGGCGTTCGTTGCTGGCCGTAGTTCGAGCCGATGATCGCCAGTTCGCCGTCGAGTGGCGTTCCCACGAGCGGCATCGTGCGTTGCTCGCCAGACCTGGCGCCGGTGGTCGTCAACAAGATCACCGGAAGCCCGGCGGCGATCTCGGCGAGCGACGTTCGGCCGTCGGTGCGCTGAAACACGATCTTGTCGAGCGGGTACAAGGTCCGCTGCGACAACCAGGCGCCGGGCCCGCTCGCAGCAACTCGCTGCGTCAGGCGTTGCGCGGCGTTGGCCGGCGTGTGTTCGTAGCCGAGTTCGTCCAGTACCCCCACGTGCGCAGTGACAGTATCGGATCAGGCGGCGACGGCAGGCGCCTCAAGGATCGAGGCCAACGCAGCGTCCGCCCGCACGAACCCACCCGTGATCGAGGTTCCCTCGAGCTGCGGTGCGGGTTCGACCGTCGACCGCAGAACATCGGCCACCTGCGACGGGGAGAGCGACGGATCGGCCTGCAGCAGCAGCGCCGCCACGCCAGACACGTGCGGAGCGGCCATCGATGTCCCCGACATGTAGTAGTACGCGCCGGCCATCGTGCTGGCGATGCCCACGCCAGGCGCCGCGACGTCGACGGTCGTTGCTCCGTAGTTCGAGAACTCGGCGAGGTCACCGAGGCTGTCGATTGCGGCGACCGACACCACGGTCGAGTGGTTGGCAGGGTATGGCAGCATCGGATCGGCGTCGTTGTCGCTGCCGTCATTCGACGCCGCAGCGATCACCGCGATGCCGGCAGCGTCCGCTTCGTCGAGGAGTTCGGCATAACTCTCCGTGCCCCGTCCGCTGAAGCTGGCATTGATCACGTCAGCGTCGTTGTCGATGGCGTACCGCACGGCCGCCATGATGTCGGAGGTGTTCCCGGCCCCTGTCTCGTCGAACGCGCGCACGTCCATTAGCTGCACGTCCCACGCGACGCCCGCAACACCGATCCCGTTGTCGGTCTCCGCGCCGATCGTGCCGGCGACGTGAGTGCCGTGACCGTTGGGATCGTTGCCGGCGGGCGCGTCGGCCACGAAGTCCCAACCGAACACGTCGTCGACGAAGCCGTTCCCGTTGGTGTCGGTGCCGTCGACGACCTCGCCAGGGTTGCTCCACATGTTGCCGGCCAGGTCTTCGTGGGCGGCGTCGACACCGGAGTCGATCACTGCGACGACCACATCGGGGGCATCGGTGAGGTAGGCCCACGCGTCAGGAGCGCCGATGTCGAAGCCGTTGTCGGGGTTCGACAATCCCCACTGCAGTGAAAATAGGGTGTCGTCCGGAACGACGGACGCGAGTTGCGCCGGGTAATCGGGCTCGATCCGCAGTCCGGGCTCGTCGACGAGCTGTTCGACCTCGTCGAGCGTCAACGACTCGGTCTCGATCACCTCGACACCGTCGTCGATCTCCATCACCACGTCGACACCGTCGATATCGCTGACGTCGTCGAGCGTGGCCACGCTGAGGCGGGCACCCGGGTCGACGGAAACGATCCACCGGTCGAACGTCTCGTTCTCGGGGTCGTCCACGGTTGCCTGCGCGTTTGCTCCTGCGAGCGGAACGAGCGAGAGCGCCGCAATCGCTGCGGTCAGCGAGACGAGCTTGCGGGTGACGGATCGGTGGGCTGGGTTGTCTGACATCGTGTCCACCACTCAACCGGTCTCGACCTGTGCGCGACCTATGCGCGTCCCGAGGTTTCGGCCGTGCGGAACTCAGTCGCGCGCGCTTCGAAGTCGCTGGCGTTGTTCGGCGGGAAGTCGCTCGGTCGCTCGGCGGAACGCAGGCGCCGGCATCGCCGCAACGTGCAGTTGCAAGAACTCGGTCACCTCGTCGGGATACGTGGCGAGAAGCTCGCGCAGCACCCAGCCCACCGCCTTAGACACGGTGTCGCGAGGATCTGCCACGCAGTTGGCAACGAGGTCGAGACACGGTTCGATCGGCATGAACACCGCGTTCTTCCCGCTGTAGTGAATGAGGCTGACCACCGAGACTCGGCGCCGCCACTCGCTCTCGGTGTGACTCCACTGCTCGAGCGTCGGATACACGCCATCGCGATCCGCTTCGAGTGCGTAGGAGTACAGCCGGGCAAGGTCATCTGCGTGGGCCCAATTGTCCACCCGGTCGATCCACCCCGCCGACGTTCGCCAGAAGTCGTCGACGATGTGGTCAACCCCGCGAGCTAGATAGAAGTCGAGGACCGCAAAGAGCACATCACCGTTGTCGGTGTCGTTCCAGATGCCATCCCAAGTCGTCAGGACGTGCTGATCGGCACCGCTCGTGAACGAGAATCCCCTGGCGACGCGCCGGCGACGGTCGGGTGTGCGCAGTCCGAGGTACTGGTACTGCGATCGGCGGTCGGCGCGCACCAACTCGCCGCGTCCCGTCATTCCAGTTTCGGATGCCACCGTCGCCAACGCATCGAGTACCTCAGCGTGGCACTGCGCGATGGTGGACTCCACCTGGTTCACCTTGCCAGATCCATCGGAAGCAGTCAGGAGAGGAGCGACACGCCATGCATCTCGAGCATCTCGACCACCGCGACATCGACGTTGCAGCAGCGATCGTTGCGGTGCAGCAGGCCGCGTATCCGTTGGAAGCGGAACTGATCGGGTTCGACCGAATCCCGCCGCTCATCGAGACCAGCGACGACATCGCAGCGCTCGACTTGGTGATCATCGGCTCGATCGACACCAGCGGCGAGATGCTCGGACTGGTTGGCTACCAGCGGGTGGACGATCTGGTCGACATCGACCGTCTCGCAGTGCTGCCGCAGTGCGGTGGACGGGGCATCGCGACAACACTGCTCACCGAAGTGCACGAACGAGAGCACGATGCACCGATCTTCGAGGTCTCCACCGGTGCCGCCAACGCACCAGCGATCGGGCTGTATCGCAAGCTCGGCTATCGCAGGACCGGCAGCTTCGAAATCCCTGATGGTCCAACCATGCTCACGCTGCGCCGCGGCTGACGAGACGTGTACTTCACGCCGGGACGACTGCCATGGCCCGATCGACAAGCGGTGCCAGCCTGATGTAGTCGTCGTGGTCGACGCGACCGAAGCCGCGCACGCCAAATCGGAGCAGTGCGTTGGTCAGCTCCGGGCGAGTCAGCTGCTCGACGATCTCGGGAACGAGATCGGCACGGTCGGCGCGCACCACGATCGGCTGCACTGGATACGGCCCGAGCACGTCGATCGACCGCATCACCGCGCCGCCGTCGGCCCGCTCGGCACTCCACGAGTGCAGCACATTGGCGTCGATCGCTGCGGCATCGAGGTGGCCGGCCTCGATCAACTCCAACGCCCGACGGTGGCTGCCCACCTGGCGCAGCTCGCCGAAGAAGTCGACGCCGACGCCTTCGTCGTCGAGTTTGGCCAACAGACTGACGAAACCGGAGAGCGACGCGCGCTCGTTGTAGCCAACGCGTCGACCGCGCAGGTCGGCGAACCGCTCGATGCCTGCGTCGGCGCGCACGATCACGTCGGACACGTAGGCCGGACGACCCTCAGTGCGGGGGTCGTCGTAGATCGGCGCCAGCGGCACCAGCGCGATGCTCGACGGCGATCGCCGAGTGAGCCACAGGTAGGCCGGCGGACAGATGAACCCGACGTCGGTGCGGTGCTGGGCAAAACGGTCGTCGGTGTCAGCGACCGGACCCGACATCTTCGACTCGACCGACAGTTCGTGATCGCAGTTGAGCCCATCAGCGACGTGCTCGGCGATGGCCGCAAACAGCGCCAACGGCAGGCCGGGCGCAAGCCAGGTCGTGAATCGCAGTGGTGGCGAACCAGGCGGCACGATTGCGGACGCTACCGGACGAGTTCGTCGCCTCGATGCCTGTGGTGCACACCTGCAAAGCTCTGTGGATGACCGATACTGCGAGCGATACGGCCAGTGAGGCGACCCTACTGCCGGCGCTGAACCGAACGCCGGAGATCGAAGCGGCCGAGAAGGGCGTCAATGCGCCATCCGCGGCCGAGTTGACGCTCGACGCGATCAACCCGTACAACGCCCACCTGTTCCGCGAGGACCGCTGGCACGATCACTTCGCTCGCCTGCGCGCCGAAGATCCGGTGCACCTCAACGAACTCGACCTGGCCGGGCGCTACTGGTCGATCACCAAGTACGACGACGTGAAGGCGGTCGACGGCGACTGGGAGACGTTTTCGTCGGCCGACGGCATCACGCTTGGTCTCACCCCCGACAAGATCCCCGACGACGCGCCGAACATCATGTCGTTCATCTCGATGGACCCGCCCGAACACACCGCGCAGCGCAACACAGTGCGCAGTATCGCCGCCCCTGCGAACCTGAAGAACTTCGAACCGATCATGCGCGAGCGCACGATTGCCGTGCTCGAGTCCCTCCCCGAAGGGGAAACGTTCGATTGGGTCGACACGGTGTCGGTCGAGTTGACCACGCTGATGTTGGCGACGCTGTTCGACTTCCCGATCGACGATCGGCGCATGCTGACGCGATGGTCCGACGTGTTGTTCGCCATCCCGCAGCCGGGCGGCATCGTCGAGTCGCAGGAGCAGAAGCGTGACGAACTGATGGGTTGCGTGCGGTACTTCGAGCGCCTGTGGGAGGAACGGCGCGAACAGCCCGGCAACGACCTCGTGTCGATGCTGGTACACGGCGAGGCCACCAAGGACATCCCGACGATCTCGCACCTCGGCAACTTGCTGTTGCTCATCGTGGGCGGCAACGACACGACCCGCAACTCCATGTCGGGAAGCGTGTACGGCCTCAACCAGTTCCCCGAGCAGTACGACAAGCTGATCGCCGATCCGAGTCTGACCAAGAACATGGTCAAAGAAATCGTGCGCTGGCAGACCCCGCTGTCGTACATGCGGCGCACCGCCACCCGCGACACCGAGCTCGGCGGCAAGCAGATCAAGAAGGGCGACCAGATCTTGATGTGGTACGTGTCGGCCAATCGCGACGAGGACGTGTTCGAGAACGCCGACGTGATCGACATCGAGCGGGAGAACGCCGACAAGCACCTGTCGTTTGGCTACGGCATCCATTTCTGCATGGGCGCTCGTTTAGCCGAGTTGCAGCTCCGCGTGTTGTGGGAAGAGCTCCTCCCGCGGTTCGAACGGATCGAGGTGCAGGCGGAACCCGAGCGCGTGTTCTCGTCGTTCGTGCACGGCTACGCCAAGCTGCCGGTGCGCGTCACCCGCCGCTGACCGGCTCCTGCGGCGGCGCGTCAGCCGTCCGGGTAGTGCGCGGCCACGAGGTCCGGGTAGCTGCGGGTGAAGTAGTTCCACAGCTGCTCGCCGTACACCGCAGCGCGATGAGCGGATTGCATATCACCGACGCCTGCCTCAGTCTCCGCCTTCGTCGCCATGAACCCGGCATCGGCATGTCGGGGACTTGCGGCGACCGCCTCACGGATCCTCGACGACAGCGGCAGCGGACTAAGCGCCGTATCGAGCGACGGCCCGTGGAAGTACGCGGCCGAATAGCGAACGTCGTGGGTGATCACTCGGTGTGGAGTGGCCACGAAGTAGTTGCCGGAGACGCCCTGGATCATCTCGCCGAGATTGACGATCAGCCCGCCAGGCACGTGTGGGGCAGCTATCCACGCCCCCGCAGGATTCTGAATCTGTAATCCCGGCGTGGGCCCCGGCGCAAGCAGCGTGAGAAAGCCAGCATCGTGATGAGCGTTCACGCCGGCGCCACCAGCCGGCGTCGGCGGATAGCGGATCAGCTTGGTGAGCGACATCGGCTCGTCGCCGAACAACTGCGTCAGGTACGTCTCGTCGAGCTCGAGTCCGAGCGACAACACGCCGAGCAGCTCATCGGCGAGCGCGCCCATCTCGACGAACCATCGCTGCATCAGCGCCGCAGAGCCCGGCAACACGTCGTCGTCGAACCACTGATTCGGGCCGAGCAACCGCAGGTACGCAGGCTCGACGTCGGGGGCGCGCGCTGGCCGCTCGCTCCACAGGTCGACCTGTTCACGAATGTCGGGGCGGTTGTTCGTGTACTCGGTACCCACCGCCTCCCACCCGCGAAAGTGGCGCGACCGGCGCTTGTCGATCGTCGCCTTCTGCTCGTCGGAAAGGGCGAACAGATCGTGCATCATCTCGAAGATCGAGTCGATGAACGACGCATCGATCGAGTGGCCAACCACGACGAAGAATCCGACTCGATGACAGATGTCGGCAACCTCGGCAGCGAGTGCCTCGTGATCCGCCGCTGAACCCCGCCAGCGTCGGAGGTCCACCACCGGGAGCTCGGTGAACGCTGCCGGATCTGAAGCCACCGTTTCTGATGTTGGCTCGGTCACCCCACGAGTGTCGCGCAGCTCACCGAGCGGTGAGCTGCAAGAAGGCGTCCACCGCCGACTCGGCACGGGCGTGCAACGCCGCACCGTCGGGTGCACGTTCACCGAGCAACACCTTGATCTGCGTGTCTTGCACCACGAGCCCGTAGAGCAGCTCGAACGCGGCCGCTGGATCAGGGATCGAGAGTTCGCCCTCGCCGGCGAGTTGCCCGAGGTACCGCTCGACGATCGGCCCGACGCGGTATCGGCCCTGTTGTAGCAGCAGCTCGGCGAGCTCTGGGGATGACATCGCAGCGCGATTCAGGGCGATCGACGTCGGACTGGTCAGCAGTTTCAAGAGCCCCGACGCATACGCGATGAGCGCCTCGGCGACGTCGGCGCCACCGGCGAGCGCATGCTCGATCTGTTCCGCAGACGAGTCGGCGTTCGCCGTGATCAGGGCGGAGAACAAGCCCGACTTGTTTTCGAACCAGCTGTACAGCGTCTCTTTCGACGCACCGGCACGCCGGGCGATCGCCAGCATCGTCACGCGCTCGTAGCCCTGTTCGATCAGCTCATCGCTCGCCGCCTGCAGCACTCGCTGCTCGCGCTCGGCGCGCTCACCGGCGCGCGGTCGACCTCGTTTGCTCGTCACTGCCGGGACCTTCTCCAGTACCTCGTGCACATCTGTTGACAACCGTACCTTGCGGTACGTATAACAATAAACGTACCCACTCGTACGAATAAGGAGACAACACATGACCGCTTCACCCAACGCACCACAACCGACCCGCGCCACGTCGCCGCGCGAGACCGTCGCGACGCCCGCATCACCGCTCCCCCGGGTTGCCGTGATGCTCGCCGCGCTCTACGCCCTCATCCTGGCCAACGGCGTCCAACTCGCTGCCGGCCTCGCCGAGATCGAGCTGAGCCCGCCCGCAGACGTACTCCCGATGCTCGGCGCCACCATCGCCCTGGGCGTCGCCGCCGTTCCGCTCGTGCGTGCCAACCAACGCATCGGATACGTCATCGGGCTTGCCTTCTGCGTCCTCTCGCTGATCGGGATGGGCCCGCACAAGCTGTTCGTCGATGACGCCGCGGCGATCGCCCCATTGGCGCTCACTGGCTTCGCCTTCGAGATCGTGTTCGCCCGCGAAGCGATCCGCGCGCTGCGCGGCCGGGCGTGACGCGCCAACCGGCCGGAGTGGCGATCAGTGTGAGTGTCGCCACCGTCCTCACCGGACTCTCGGCGGGATTCTTCTACGCCTACGCGGCGTCGGTGATCCCCGGACTGGCAGACGTCAACGACGCGACCTACGTGGCGGCGTTCCGGGCGCTCAACGACAACGTGCAGAGCTTGTCATTCGCCGCCGTGTTCTTCGGTCCACTACTGGCGATCGCAATCGCCCTCGCGCTTGCGTGGCCATGGTCGGGTCCGCCGCGCATGCTGATCGGTGTCGCATTCGTGCTGTACCTCGGCGTCTTGAGCATCACTCGGATCGGCAACGTCCCGCTCAACAACGAGCTTGCCGACGCAGCCGTCAGCACCGTGGCCGAGGCGGCATCGGCGCGCGCCGAGTTCGAGAGCGAGTGGAACCGACTGAACCTCTTCCGGACCATTGCAGCGATCGGCAGCTTCGCGCTCCTCGCCGCCGCTGCGGGTTTCAGCTCCGTCCGGAGCGCGTCGTCGCCCTAGGTTCGACGCGCATGACGGACTGGATCGAACTCACCCAGCGCGCCGGCCGAGCCGGTCATCATCTCGTCGGCTGGTTGATGTGGGATCCGGAGGCGATTGCCCGCCATGCAGCGAACGGAGTTCCAGACGGGTTGGGATGGATCGTGTCGTGGGGGGGGGGGGGGCGGGGGCGCCCGCGGCCCCCAAGGCCGCGGCGACGCAGCGCAAGAACAGCGCCGACTTCAAGGAGCGGCTCTACGGGCTCGACCCCTTCGTCGTGAACGTCACCGGCGACGGCTACAACC
>JBCBSO010000073.1:0-10996 GCA_039819205.1 Actinomycetota bacterium | reverse complement strand
CAAGAACCGACCAGTCATCCGCGCCTGCGTTGCGGTGCTGCTCATGTCCGGCCTGTTCTTTGCCGCGGTGTTCTACTTCCCGCAGTTCTTCCAGAAGATTCTCGGCGAGGACACGTTGGTCGCCGGCATGATGCTGCTGCCGTTCGTGGTGGTGTTCGCGGCGACATCGTTCGTCGAGCCGTGGCTGGTCGGCAAGATCGGGACCAAGGCGGTGTTGTCCGCGGGCGCAGCAGCGTTGTTCCTCGGTGCGTTGCTCACCGTGTTGATCGTCGACGACAACGCCGAGTGGGCGGCGTTCGTCCCGGGCATGATGGCGTTGGGGATCGGCGTCGGGCTGTTCTACTCGGCGATCACCAATGCCGCGCTCGACCTGTTGCCGCCCGAGAAGTCGAGCCTTGCCGGTGGGCTGCTGTACATGTTCCAGATCGCTGGCGGCGCGGTCGGGCTGGCGCTAACCACCACCGTGTTCCTCGCCACCTCGTCGCGCGAGATCGACAACGCAGCGACCGACATCGGCGTACAGCTCAGCACCGGAGAACGCAATGACATCCAGGGTGTGCTCGCCGGGACCGATACCAGCCAAGAGCTGCTGGACCAGTACTCGAGCCAGGCCAGCCAGCTCACCGAGATCGTGCGCGACTCGTTCATCACGGGGATGCGCTGGGGATTCGGGTTCAACGCGCTGCTCAGCCTTGCGGGTCTGCTCGTCGTGGTGTGGGCTGTCGGCGGCCCACCCTCGATGCTGTTCCGCGACCGCGACGCCGATGCGGGCGACGACGCCGAACACGACGCAGAGGAGGCGGCAGCCGACGAGGCCGGCGCTCTGTGAGACTGCAGTCGTGACCACTCTCGTTCTCACGGTGATCGGCACCGATCGCGCCGGACTCGTCGACACGCTGGCCACACCGATCGCTTCCCGCGGCGGCAGCTGGCAGCGCAGCCACTTGGCTCGCCTTGCCGGGCAGTTCGCCGGGATCGTGGTCGCTGAGGTTCCCGCCGATCAGGCCAACGCGTTGATCGCTGATCTCGAGGCGATCACCGCCAGCGGCGTACTCGACGCCCGGGTGGCCATCGCCGGCGACGACGACGGCGCCCGGGGTGCGCACGAACTCCAGCTCGAACTGGTCGGCCAGGATCGCCCGGGGATTGTCCGCGAGATCGCCAGCGCACTCGCCGCCAGTGGCGTCAGCATCGACGAGTTGGAGACACGAACCGAGTCGGCGTCGATGTCCGGAGAGCACTTGTTCCACGCGTCGGCGACCGTGCGGTTGCCCGCCAACGCTGATCCGGCCAGTGTGCGGACTGCGCTCGAACAGCTCGGCGACGAGATGATGGTCGACCTCGACGTTGCGCCGGGGCGTCAGCTGCCGTAGCGGGCGACCCCCTGGGCGTAGCGCTCGGCGAACAGTGCGAGCACCTCACCCGGGTCGGCATGGCGGCCGGTGGCGTGCTTGGAGTACAGCATCTCGCCATTGACCTCCACATCGAACACGCCGCTGCCACCGGTGATGAGCTGCACCGACTCGATCACGTGTTGGTAATGACCCAACAGATCGTTCACCGCGCGCACGGCGCGGTCGGAATAGTCTCAGGGCACGCAGTAAGTGAGGCGGATGATGTGCTGCACGTTGCTCGTCACCACGCCAGTGTGCCTCACGCCCGGCGGCTCCACACCGTCAGCCAGGGCGCGCCATAACGCTTGAAGTGCGGCCATGAGCCGGCCTCGGCATCGGCATCGCCCTCGACGTCCTCCCAGAACCCGGCGATCTCGAGACCGACGGCGGTGACGCCGTTGAGCACGGTCGACAGCGTGTGCTTGAACTCGCGTGGGCCCTCGACCGTCGTCACCGCGCCGGCACCATCATCGACGTGCCACGGTGACGTGCGCACGACCTCGCCATCGACGTATGGGCCGGCAAGCAAGTAGTGCCCATCGGACCGGCGGTCCCACGTCCCGTGGATGAACGGGTTCGTGAACTGCAGGCGGTAACGCCCCCCGGGGCGCAGCACCCGCGCCACCTCGGCGAACACTGGGTGAGGGTCGGGCACGAAGTTGATCGAATGGGCCTGCCACACGACGTCGATCGACCCATCGGCCAGCATCGAGAGGTCGCGCATGTCCCCGCGAATCAACCGAGGAGCGAGCCCGTACCGCTCGGCGATCGCCCGGTCCCGTTCGAGCTGCGCGTCGCTGGCGTCGAGCACGGTCACGTCACAACCAAGCAATCCGAACGCCACCGACTGCTGGCCGCCGCCCGCAGCGAGACAGAGCACCGACGCTCCTGCAAGGTCGTCGAGCTGGTTCTCCGGGTCGACGCGCGTCTTTGCGGTCGCCGAATCGAGGTGCCACCACGGTCGCGTGTACTCGCACCCTGCGGCAACGAGTTCATCCCAGCGGCCGCGGTTGAACTCGCCGACGTCGTCCATGCCGCGAGTGTTCCACGTGCAGGTCGCCGGTTGGCTCGCCTCCGGCCGGCGGCGACCATACGGTGACGTTGTGCGCAACCGGCCGACCATCCTGGGATCGCTACGTTTGGCAGCAGCCTTCGACGTGATTGCGCCCGAGCGGGTGTTGTTCGTCCCGACGGCGGCCAATGGTCTCGCCGACCGCAACGCCGTCGTCGACACATACCGCGAGCAATTCGACGGTGTTGACGTGATCGAGTACGACGTCGACGACCCCGGCCGGTCCAGCGACATCGACGCCCTTGCATCGGTCGACACGGTGGTGATGTCGGGCGGCAACCCGTATCACCTGTTGCGCTCACTGCGAACCTCTGGCTTCGACCGTGCGTTGCGCGCCGCAATGGCTCGGGGTGTCGGCTACGTCGGGGTGAGCGCAGGGGCATTGGTTGCCGGACCCACGCTGGAGCCGATTGCCGGAATCTCGCCGTTCGATCGACCGGGCGACCTCGACCTGGCCGCGTTGGCCGTCGTCGACGTGGTGGTGCTCCCCCACGACGATCGCCAGGGTCGCCGTGTGCTCCACGAGCAGTCGCTCATGGCGCACGCGGGTGCACACCCGATGCTGGCGATCACCGACGATGAGGTCGTTGCCGTGCGCGACAACGGATGGGAGCTGCGTTCAACCGACCGACGACAGATTCGTCCCGCAGTCGACACCGACGCCGCCGCGATCGCAGAGTGCTTCCTGGCCGCAGGCCGCACGGCATGGACGTTCCTCGATCCGGCCCGGTTCGCCGAGCTCGAGCCACCCGAGGCCTCGTGGCGCAGCCGTATCGCCGAGCGCGTTGTGCCCGCCGAGCTGCTCGTTGCCGAAGACGCATCCGGTCTCCGCGGCGTCGTGTGGGCCCACCGCGCCCCGGACGGCGACATGCCCGGGACGCCCGGCGAGGTTGACGCGTTCTACACCCACCCTCGAACCTGGGGGTCGGGCGGCGGTCGACGACTGCTCGACCTCGCACTCGATCAGTTGCGCTGCGCTGGGTGCGACAACGCCTTCCTATACACCGAGGAGCGCAACGAACGCGCGCGGCGGGTCTACGAGGCTGCCGGCTGGCGAACCGATGGGACCGTGCGCGATCGCCGCTACCTCGACGCGCCGATTCGTGAGGTGCGCTACGTCCGCCCGCTGTGACCGGCGTCCGGCTACCACAATCGTCAAGCCCCGTTCCTGATGGAGACGTGGGGCGAGCGGCTAGAGCTCGCCGCCTGTCTCTTCCTCGGTCATCACCGCGATCGGATCGGACGGATTGATCCACGACTGCGCCCGGAATCGGCGAATGATCGACGGCGGCAGCGACAGCAGCACCACTCCACCGAGCACGATTGCGGCGTACACCAGCGGGGGCGTCGACGAGTAGCCGCTCGGCGGGGTCACGCTCAACACGAGAGCGGCGGCCGCGGCGACCATGCCGACGATGGCGATGGGCACCAGCCCGCGGATGCGAATCGGGCGGTACAGGTCGGGTTCCAGCCGGCGGAGCCGAATCGCGCTGGCGAACATGCACAGGTACATCAGCATGTACAACGCAATCGACACGTCCTGCAGGATGGCGAACGCCTGCGACGTCGACGGCGACACCACAAACACCAGGGCAAGGATCGTGACGATCACGCCTTGTAGCAGCAGCAGCGGCATCTGCACGTCGTTGCGGTTCGTCCGCTGGAGCACCGGCGGGAGATAACCGGCCCGGCCGACGAGCCACATGCTGCGGCTCGGTCCCGCAATCCAGGCGATCGATGCGGCGAACGCTCCCGCGACCAGCAACATCGACAGTAGGTTCGCCAACCCGGGAACACCGAACACCTCGGCGTACACGCCAAACGCCTGCGAGGCCCCAGAGGTGAGTTCCAGGCTGGCGTCCGGCACCACGACCGAGATCGCCAGCGACCCGAGGAGGTACAGCGTGAATACGGTGCCGGCGGCGAGCAGCACCGCCTTCAGATAGGCGGTCGGTGGCCCCTTCATGTGTGCGATGTGCACGGCATTCACCTCGAGACCGGCAAAGGCGACGAACGTGCCGACGACGAGGGCCACACTCGACAGGCCGTCGAACGGGGGGACCACGTCGGCGACGTCGAGCGCGATCTGCGAGGTCCGCCCCTCGCCGAGCCAGATGAACATCATCGTGATCAACGACACGGCCGGCACGATCGTCCCCAGGCCGAGCCCAAGGTTGCTCACCAGCGTGGTCCGCTGCATGCCTCGGCTCACGGTCCACGTGGCGATCCAGAACACCACGAGCACCACGGTGCCCATGTACAACCCGTTGTCGGCGAGGTGTTGGCTACCGAGCGCATGTGCCAGCGATGCCGCGCCGAACGACAGCAGCGACGGGTACAGCGTGACGCTGTTCATGAACGAGAACCACGTGGCCTGAAAACCGAGCCTTGGGCCGAAGGCGTCGCGGACCCACACGAAGATGCCCCCGGGATGACTGGTAGCCAGCTCGGCCGACACGAGGCCGACCGGCAGCAGGAACAGCAGCGCCGGCAACAGATACACCGTGATCGCACCGAGTCCGAAGCTCGCGGAGTCAGACAGCTGCGCGATGCTCCCCACGCTGGCCACCATCAGCATCGCCAACGCCGGCCAGGCGACGAGCCCGACCGCCTTGAGTTCGCCCTTCAGGCCCGCTTTGAGGTCGTCGCGCTCGGACGATCGACTCGATCCGGTCATGAGTCGACTCGATCAGTACGTTCGAACGGGTCGATGTCGTCGACCAGATTGTCGTAGTCGTCGAGCACGTCGGGGCAGTAGATCGCCGCGACGAGCCGGCCATACTCGACCGCCTCGTCGGTGATCGTCGGCCGACGCCCCTGGGCCGTGTTCCCGCGCACCACCAAGCCGGCGACGCCGTCGAGATCGGCGCGGTGTGCCTCACAGAAGCTTGGGGCGTCGGCGCCGTACAAGGCCTCGGCAGACTCGACGGTTAAGCCAGGCGCCAACCCAGCTTGCTCAGTGGCCGCAACCAACTGTGTGGCCCGCTCCTCGGCCACCGGATCGTTGTCGCTGCTGCAGGCCGCGCCCAGCAGCGCAGCGACTGACAGAGCGCTCACGATCCGCAACGGCTTCGTACGCCGACGCCGTCCGCTCATCGGCTGTGGAGATGCGCTATTGATCCGAGAAGGATCGCACATCGCCAGGCGCCCGCCTGCATGTTGGTCACCGAGCGGATCGGTCAGTGCGGTCGCGCCCGATCGTCGAGACGCTGGGCCCCCGCGTCGATGCCCGGCAGTTGCGACTCGAACGCCCCCTCATGCTCGGCGACGAGGTCGGCAACGAGTGCCTCCACCTCAGCCCACGACCGGGCGCGGGGCCCGGGCAGTGTCCGGTTGTATGGCTGGTCGAACACGATCGTGGTATTGCCTTGGGCGCGCAACTGCTCGACGTTGTGTGGCGCGTCGTCGACGTAGGCGTCGGCTTCCGCTTCGGGCTTCGCTCCAAGGAAACACAGGTCGCGGTACGGGATGCGATTGGCGTCGAGCCATGCGGCGGTATCGGCCACGGCCTTCTCATGGCCCCAGTTCACATACAACCGATGCGTAATGATCCGAATCCACACTCCCGCGTCGGACAACCGCCACAACGCGTCGGGGGCGCCCTCGATCACGTCCATGGTGCGGAACATGTCGTACTCCATCACCGCCACGCGGTGCAGCTCGGCGTACTCGCCAGGCGCCAGCCCCCACTCCCCAAAGTCCCACGAGCGCTCGAGTGTGAGCGACATCGGATCGATCCCGCGGATCTGAGCAAGGATGTCGCGGAAACGACGCGTGTGGTCGGCGACCACGCCGTCGAGGTCGACACCCAGCGTGAATGATCGACCGTTCACCTCTGCGCTCGGTTTCTTCGCACCGTCGAAGACTGCCAGAGTTGCGCCCCATGGCAACGCCCGGACTCCGTCTGGGGATCGATCTCGATGGCGTCGTCGCCGACTTCAACGCCGGATGGATCTCCCGCTACAACGCACAGTTCGGCACCGAGCTGCATTCGGACCACGTCACCGAGTGGAATGCACCGCTCGCGCTCACCCACTTCGAGAAGATGGGTGCGTTCTGGGCGTGGGCCCGCACGAGCGGCGACGGCGCAAGCATCTTTCGAGTGCTTGCGCCCTACGACGGAGCGATCGACGCGCTCGGAGGACTCGCACGGTCGCACCAGGTGGTGATCATCACCACCAAGCCTCGATTCGCTATTCACGACACCTACGCATGGCTGGCCGAACACCGTGTGCCCACCAGCGAGGTGCACATCGTCGACGACAAAACCGTCGTCGATTGCGACGTGTATCTCGACGATGCCGACCACAACATCGACGCCTTGGCGACGGCGCACCCCGATGCGGTGGTGTGCCGCTACGTGCGACCGTGGAACCACCACCACGACGGCACCAATGTCGTCGACGTGAACGGGTGGACTGACTTTGCGGCTGTGGTCGAGCGTCGCGTGAACGGCGCGTGAACTCGGCGCCGAGCCCGTGCACCGCGCAGCGCCCGATGGACTACGGTCCCGCGATCTGCTCAACCGTGAACACAAAGGGGAGGACACACATGAAAGCCCGCAGAGTGATTGCCGTGTGCTGCGCACTCGGACTGGTCGCTGCCGCGTGCGGCGACGACGATGACGACGCCGCCGACACGACGGCACCCGCCGCCACCGATGCGCCGGAGGCGACCGACGCCACCGAGACCACCGACGGCGATGACATGTCCGAAGACGACGACATGTCCGAAGACGACGACATGTCCGAAGTGCCAGAGGACTGGCCCGAATCGATCGTGTTCGGCTTCGTGCCGAGTCAGGAACAGGAGCAACTACAGGACGACATCCAACCGTTCATCGACGTGCTCGAAGAAGGGTTGGGGATCGACGTCGAGGGTGTCGTCACCACCGACTACACCGGCCTGGTCACCGCCATGGGCTCGGGCGAAGCTGACCTGGGCGCGTTCGGGCCCTTTGGGTACGTGCTCGGCGTGGACAACTTCGGCAACATCGAAGCGCTGATCCAGTCGATCCGATTCGGCTCCGCGACGTATCACGGTCAGTGGTTCACCAACGACGAGACCGTGTGCGTAGAGCCGCCCGTCGAGGGCACCGCGCTCGTCAACGACGGCGGCGAAGTCGTGCAGGTCGACGCGTTGGAGGCGGTCGCACTGCAGGTCGGTGTGGCCTTCAACGACGATGGCGACAAGGAATTCAGCGACGTCGCTGAAGACGGCACGCCGATCGCCCCAGGCCTTTCCTGCATCGGTGACATCTCTGCAACGGAGGGCGAAGAGGTCGCATTCGTCTCGGAGAGTTCCACATCGGGGTACCTCTTCCCGGCGCTGGAGCTGACCAACGCAGGCATCGATCCGCAATCCGGCGTGACACCCGTGTTCGCCGGCAGCCATGACGCTGCCGTGACCGCGGTACTCAACGGGGATGCCACGTTCGGTCTGTCGTTCGACGACGCCCGCCGCAACATCCGCGACGAGCAGCCCGACGTGGGACAGAACGTGATCGTGTTCTCGATCACCCGAGAGATTCCCAACGACGTGGTCGCCGTGCGATCGGACCTTCCCGAGAGCCTGAAGGAAGCGGTATACGCAACCGTCGAGGCCTACCTCGAGACCGAGGAAGGCGAAGAGGTCTTCGACTCGATCTACAGCTGGACCGACATTCGCCCGGCAGTCGAGTCCGACTTCGACATCGTGCGCGAAGCCGCCGAGTCCCTCGGGATCACCGAACCGCCGGGGTGATGTCGGCTCGCGACGACCGTTCGACGGTCGTGCGGTGATCGAGTTCGACGACGTCTCGGTGACCTACCGGGGCGGTGTGACGGCGCTGCGCAACGTCAGCCTCACGATCGACGACGGCGAGTTCGTCGTGGTCGTGGGGCTGTCGGGCGCCGGCAAGTCGACGCTCCTGCGGGCGATGAATGGCTTGGTGCCAGCAACCTCTGGGTCGATCAAGGTGAACGGTTCCGAGGTCGTTGGGGCATCGGGCCGCGAGTTGCGCCGCGTGCGCAGCGAGATCGGCATGATCTTCCAGACGTTCAACCTGGCCACCCGCACCACGGTGTTGAACAACGTGTTGATGGGTCGCCTCGCCACCGTGCCGACGTGGCGGTCGACCCTCGGGTTGTGGCCGGCCGAGGATCGTGAGATCGCCTTCCAAGCGCTCGAGCGAGTGGGGATCGTCGACAAGACCTACGTCCGCGCATCGAATCTCTCCGGCGGCCAGCAGCAGCGCGTCGGCATCGCCCGCGCCCTCGCCCAGGAGCCATCGGTGATGCTCGCCGACGAACCCGTCGCCGCACTGGATCCCGTCACGAGCCACCAGGTGATGGGGGATCTCCAACGGATCAACCGGGAGCTCGGCATCACCACGCTGATCAACCTCCACTTCCTCGACCTTGCCCGCACCTACGGCCGCCGGTTGATCGGGTTGCGCGGTGGCGACCTGGTGTTCGACGGCGACATTGCCGACGTCGACGACGACACGTTCCGTGAGATCTACGGACGGGCCATCACGCCCGACGACCTGTTGTCGATGGAGGCGTCGGCGAAGGCCGATGACTGATACGGCCACCCCGCGCGCCGCATCGCCGACGGCTGCAGCCCGACCGCGCAAGCCACGACTGCGCGTTCGATCGGTTCTGATCGGGCTGGCCGTTGCCGCCTTTACCGTCTACGCGGCCCGTCAATCGGGTTGGGAGTGGGCATCGTTCATCACCGTGTGGACCGACCCGCTCTGGGGTCGCTTCTGGCCCATCGACTGGGAGTGGGTATTCGATCGCAACAACGTGATCGATCCGCTGATCGAGACGTTCCAGATCGCGATCGTGGCCACGGTGATCGGTTGCATCGTCTCGTTGCCGATCGCCTTCCTGATGTCGTCGCTGACCACGCCCGGGCGGGTGACCTTCATCGTCGTGCGCTCGTTGATGAACGTGTTGCGGGCGATCCCCGATCTGCTTCTCGCCGTGATCCTCGTTGCGGCGGTCAGCATCGGCGCGTTCGGCGGCGCGATCGCACTGACGATGTTCAGCACCGCGGTGTTGGTCAAGCTGTTCAGCGAGACGATCGATGCCGCTGACCCGCGCCCACTCGAAGCGGCCAAGGCAGCGGGTGGCGGACACACCGCAGCGGTGCGCACCGGGGTGCTCCCCGAGGTGTTCCCCGCCTACGTGGCGTTCTCGGCCTACGTGTTCGAACTGAACGTGCGCGCGTCGGTCGTGATCGGCCTCGTCGGCGGCGGCGGCATCGGCCGAGTGATCGAAGCCCAGCGGCAGTTCTTCCGCTACGACCGGATCCTCGGCATCCTCATCGTGATCTTCATCGTTGTGGTGATCATCGAGCAGATCAGCGACGCCATCAGACGGCGCGTGTTGTGAGGGCGATGTGACCGCCACCATCACACCACCTTCCGACAGCGTGCAGCGTCCCACACCAACGCGCGCGCGTTGGTGGTGGGCGCTCGTCCTCGTCGGTGTGGCGATCGCCTTCGTGTGGGGTGTCAACGGACTCGACATCGGGATGGATGCCCTGCGCCGGGCACCCGGGAACATCTGGACGATCATCGAACTGTCGTGGCCGCCCGATTTCCAGACAGTGCTCGACCGCGGCGCCCTCGGAAAGGTGTTCGAGTCGGTCTACATCGCGTGGACCGGCACGGTGATCGCAGCGGTGCTGTCACTTCCGTTGGCGTTCCTGGCGTCGAACAATGTGGCCCCGACGTGGTTGCGCGTCGCCATCCGCCAACTGTTCATCGTGATCCGCGCGTTTCCCGAACTGGTGCTCGCAACGATCTTCCTCGCCGTAGTCGGGCTCGGTCCGTGGGCGGGAGCCCTGGCGATCGGCTTCTCCTCAATCGGCACGCTCGGCAAGTGGTCGAGCGAGACCATCGAAGAGGTTGACGACGGGCCGGTGGAGGCGATCGCTGCAGCGGGTGGCGGACATCTGTCCGGTGTCCGCTGGGGTCTGTTCCCCCAAGCGTTCCCGACAATCGTCGCCCACTGGCTGTTCCGCTTCGAGATCAACGTTCGCGCATCGGCCATCTTCGGTCTGATCGGCGCCGGCGGTATCGGCGGCGAGATCTCGTCGCAGGTGCAGTTCCGCAACTGGGAGAACGTGTCCGCTGTGCTGATCATGGTGATCGTGATGGTGCTGGTGATCGACACGGCGTCGGGTGCGGTACGCCGACGCATCCTTGCCGGAAGCACGCGCGGCACCCTCGAGGCGAGCGAGGAAGTGATTGGCGACATGGGTGGGTTCCTCACCCGTCGCCGCGCGCCGAAGATCGACTCCGACTGACACCCAAGCCAGTACCGTCCACGCCGTGAATCGGACCGATCGGCTGTATGCGCTGGTCGAAGAGTTGCGCGGCGCCGCACCCGACGCGGTGAACGGCCCGTTCTGTTGCGCGGCGAGCGCGGTGGCGATCGCTGCGACCTCACCGGCTGAGAAATTTAGCGGTGGGAGCGTGTGCGCCGTGTCGAGTGCATACCCGCCGCGCCGCCCGGTGACCGCGTAAATCGGTACCCCG
>JBCBSO010000072.1:0-11024 GCA_039819205.1 Actinomycetota bacterium | reverse complement strand
GATCACTCAGCCTCGCCGGCGGCTCCGCGGAAGCAGTCGACGGCGGCTATCGCCTCAGTGGCACATGGCAATGGGGCACCGGCATCGTCCACGCCGACTGGGTACTGGTCGGAGCGATGAACACCAACGACGACGGCAGTCTGGCCCCGCGGTTCTTCGCCGTACCGCGCGACGAAGTCGAAGCGATCGACACCTGGTACGTGTCCGGCATGTGTTCGACCGGTTCGCTCGACCTGCGGGTCGACGACGTGTTCGTACCAGCGGAGCGGTCGATCGACATGGTCGGGCTGATCAACGCCGACGTTCCCGATCAGATTCACGAGGGGCCGGTGTTCCAGACGCCGCTCGTGCCCATTCTCGGCTTTGCATCTGCGTTGTCGATGCTCGGCGCCGCTCAGGGAGCGCTCGCGGAGTACCAGATTCAGACCAAGGCCAAGATCGCCGCCAAACAGCAGCGCGCCGGTGGCACCATCACCGACGACGGCAAGCCCGCAGTTGTCGCCTCCGCCGCGCTGACGATCGAGGCCGCCGAACTGCTGCTGCGCGACGTGTTACGCGACGTGATGGAGCAGCGCAACACCGCATCGACCGACACACGCGGCGCTTGGGTCACCCGCATGGCACACGCGGTGTTCATGTGTCGCGGCGCGGTCCAAGACATCCTTTCGGTCACCGGTGCCAGCGGCAGCCGCCTCGAAAGCCCGATCCAACGGGCGATGCGCGACATCTCGACCGGATCGAACCACATCATCTTCGATCGCGAATCACGGTACGCCGACTATGGGCGCACGCTGCTCGATCAGCCGATCCAGAGCTTCCTGGTATAGCGCGATGGGCACATCGACGAAGGCAACTGTCCGAACCACTGTCCTCACGATCGGTTGAAGGGATTCTCATGGCCACGATCACGCGCTCCACGCCGAGCCCTTGGGTAATGGGATTGATGAATCCCATCATGACGTTCATCGTCAATCGAGGTTGGGGGTCGGTCGGCGACGAGCTGATGGTGCTGCATTGGACTGGCCGCAAGACGGGGAATGAGTACTCGACTCCGGTCGGCCGCCATGAAATCGACGGTCAGCTGTTCACCATCACGCAGGCGAGCTACAAGCACAACTTCGTCGACGGTGGTCCAGCGGAGCTGGTGCTCGACGGGCAACGCCAGCCCTTCATGGCAACCGTCGTCGACTCCCCAGAGGCCGTCGGGCACCGGATGCGGGCGCTTCTCGACGAGCTCGGCCCGAAGCGCGGCCCGCGCTCGATCGGGTCCAAGATCGACGGCGACCCGACTGTGCAGGAACTCGCCGACTACGCATCACGCCAAGGGGCTGTGATCCTCGAGTTCGCGCCGGCCTGAGCGGCTGGTCAGTCGGTCATGCGGCGTCGCGCACGGGCCACGCGCGGTGGGGAGCGCTCTTGCTGCCACCGTGGATGTTGCGCCACACGCTGTTCATCTTCCAGTTGCTGTCGGAACCACGTGCCAGCGTGGTGGAGGTCCAGTACAGCTCGTTACGCAGGTTGGTGAACGGGTGGCCGTCGGTGAGCTGCGGTGCATACTCGGAGAGGTCGTGCAGGCTGAGCATCTCGAAGTAGTTCGGGACGCGCCAGTCGCCTGGGTTTGACCCGTCGGAGAGTGTGCACTCGCCGTCAGCTATGGCGGCGACGGCGAAAAGGACGTCGGCGAACGGGTTCGCCGCGATGCAGTCGGCCTTCTGCATCCACACCAAGCCCGTCAGGTTGTCGAGCACCGTGCCGTCGCCGTTGTCGGTGAAGCGTTGCGCGGGCGCCGGTACGCCGATCTGTGTTTCACCGTCCTGCCCGGAGCCGGAGCAGTCGATCGTATTGCCATCGTCGTTGAAGCACTCGGTCTGGTTGGTGGCCGCTAACGACAACGGCGAGTCGTCGGTGTACTCATCGGAGCGCACGGCCCACACCCACCACCGCGCCGTCGCCTTGGTGCCGGTGTCGAAGCGACCCGATTGAAAGAAGCTGCCCGTCCACGCTTTGTGTTCGCTGTCTGCACGGCTGGTGGAGGTCCAATGCATCTCGATCTGCACGTTGGTGAACGGATGCCCTTCGGCCAGGGCCGGCCCGCTCGACGACTTCCCGACCTCGACCAGGCTCATCAGTTCGCGCACGTTCGGCACGCGCCAGTCGCCGGCCTGCGAGCCGTCGGACAGCCGACAATCGTCGTGGCCATCGGCGAGCTCAGCGGCGCGTTGCAACGCCTCGCCCCAACTGACCTTGCCGTCGTCACTCAGGCACTTGCCACGCTGGAGCCAGATGAGACCGGTCAGGTTGTCGCGCACCGTTCCATCGCCGCGATCGGTGAAGCGTGGATCAGGACTACGAACACCCGCTTGGACGTCGCCGTCCTGCCCAGTGCCGGCGCACGGAATCGCCGCGCCAGCGTGGTCGTAGCAGTCCGTTTGCCCGGTCGCCGCGACCACCCGCGGCCGTGCGTCTGGGTCGGAGCCGCCGGCCGCACCGTCATCGTCGGCGGAACCATCGTTGTCTCCTGAGTCGTTTCCTGGACCACCGTCGGCCGCGGCGCCATCGTCCGAGCCGTCCCCCGACGAGCCGTCGCCCATCGGTCCGTCGGAGTCCGCTGACCCACCGCCGGGCGAGTGTGGCGCGTCCTCGCTCATGGCCATGCGCACAGCTGGACGAGCGCCGGTCGCTGCCGCCGTGATCTGCTCCACATGCGCCACGTCGTCGGCAACCGCCGTTGACAACGACGCGCCGAGGGCAATCACCACGACCACAACGGCCGCGGTTCGAACACGCTGCACGCTGGGGTATCGGCACATGCTGCGGCCCACATGAGCGTGCGACCCGACTCGATTTCAGATCGCCGCGTCTCGAGCTGCCGTCGGGGCAAGCGTCGCGCACGTATTCGAACGAACGGAGATGGCGTCATCCGACCGGAACTCGACCGGGGTGGTTCTCTAGCGTGGCGGCATGTACGACCTGATCATTCGTCACGGCACCATCGTCGATGGAACGGGGGTCGAGCCGTACGTCGCCGATGTGGCCATCGACGGTGACCGCATCGCCGCGATCGGGACCGATCTGGGCGCTGCGCGCCGCGAGATCGATGCGACGGGCCGGATCGTGACCCCCGGGTTCGTCGACATCCACACGCACTACGACGGCCAAGCCACGTGGGACGCGGAACTCGCGCCGTCGACACCACACGGCGTGACCACCGTGGTGTTCGGCAACTGCGGCGTCGGCTTCGCTCCGGTTCGCCCGGGCCAGGAACAGTTCCTCATCGAGCTGATGGAGGGCGTGGAAGACATCCCTGGATCGGCGCTCAGTGAAGGAATGACCTGGGGCTGGGAGAGCTTCGGCGAGTATCTCGACGCACTGGAGGCCGGCCAGTACGCCGCCGACATCGCGGCGATGATCGCCCACGGGCCAGTGCGGGCCTACGTGATGGGCACGCGCGGCACCGAGAACGAGCCAGCCACCAAGGACGAGATCGACCAGATGGCGCGCATCGTGGCCGACGCAATCGCCGCCGGCGCTCGCGGCTTCTCGACCAGCCGAACTCTCGGGCACCGAGCGCTGTCGGGTGAACCGGTCCCCGGCACGTTCGCCGCGGAAGAGGAGCTCTTCGCCATTGGGCGAGCGGTGAAGCGCGCCGGTCGCGGGTTGTTCGAGGTCGCGCCCTCGGGGGTGATCCCCACCGAAGATCACATCTCACCCGACCTCGAAGTCGACTGGATGTGTCGCCTTGCCGAAGAGGCCGGAGTGCCGGTGACCTTCCTGATGTTGCAAACCGATGTTGCTCCCGACGACTACCGCAAGCACCTGGAGCTGATCGGCCAGGTGCGCGCCGAAGGACACCCGGTCACGGCGCAGGTTGCGGGGCGACCGTTCGGAGTGTTACTCGGCCTGACCGCGCGACACCCGTTCATGGTCTGCCCGAGTTACGCACCGCTGCTCGAACTACCCCTCGACGAGCTCGTCGCGGCGATGAGCGACGCGACCACGCGGGCGACGCTCGTCGCGGAATACCGCTCGATGATCGCTGCACTGCGCTCCGAGCAGCCGCTCTTGGCGAAGGCGATGGAGAACTTCGAGCGCACCTATCCGCTCGGCGATCCGGTGAACTACGAGCCATCCGACGCCGACTCGATCGCCGGCATGGCAGCCGCGACCGGACGCGATCCCGTCGAGGTGTACTACGACGCCCTCCTCGAGCGCGACGGCCGAGCGATCGTGCTGAACACGTTGCTCGGCTACACCGATGGCGACGGCGACGCCTTGTTCGAAATGCTGTCGAGCGACCACGCGGTCGTCGGGCTCGCCGACGGTGGCGCCCACTGCAACCTGATCTGTGACGCGTCGACGCCCACCTGGATGCTCACCCACTGGTGCCGTGACCGTGAGGGCCAGCAGCTGCGACTGGCCGATGTGATCAACAAGATGACCTCGGAGACGGCATCGCTGTTCGGGTTCGACGATCGCGGCCGCATCGAGGTCGGCTTGCGCGCCGATCTGAACGTGATCGACCACGATCGACTCACGCTCCGTGAGCCGCACATGGTCGCCGACCTCCCTGCCGGAGGCACCCGTTTCCTGCAGGACGCGGAGGGCTACGACTACACGATCGTGGCCGGTGAGATCACCCGCGAGCACGACGAGTTCACCGGCGCCACTCCCGGTCGGCTCGTCAGACTTCGCTGACGCGGCGCGTCTGGATGTTTTTCGAGCACCTCGAACGGTTCAACAGCCGTCCGGCGCCGTTCTCGGCGTACACCGCCGAGGATCTGTGGACCGACCCGCACGTCTCCGAACGCATGCTCGCGTTGCACCTCGATGGCGATGTCGCCATGGCCTCACCAACAACCGAGTTCATCGACCGAGCCGTGGCATGGATCACGCAGCGGTGTGCCATCGACGATGCGTCGCGCGTGCTCGATCTCGGGTGTGGTCCCGGCCTGTACGCCAACCGCATTGCGCGTACGGGCGCCGCGGTCGTCGGAGTCGACTTCTCCGAGCGTTCCATACGCCACGCCGAGCGCAGCGCCGACACGAACACCTCGGCCCGCTACGTTCTCGGCAACTATCTCGACGTCGATGTGCCCGGCGACTTCAACCTCGTGTTGATGGCGATGTACGACTTCTGTGCCCTGAGCCCCACCCAACGGCAACGGCTCCTGAGGCGGATCTGCGAGTGGTTGCGTCCCGACGGCTGCTTCGTGTTCGACGTCTACTCCTTGCGCGCACTCAGCGAGCACGACGAGTCGGTGACATACGCGCCGAACCTGATGGACGGCTTCTGGTCGGCGGAGCCGTACCACGGCTTCCTCCGCACGTTCGTGTACGAGCAACCTGGCGTGACGCTCGACAAGTACGAGATCATCGAGGCGCACCGCACGCGCACGATCTACAACTGGCTGCAGCACTTCGACGAAGACTCGATTGCGGACGAGCTCGGACGCGCAGGGTTCGCGATCAGCGGGTTGTACGGAGATCTCACGGGTGGTGCGCTCGGCGGCGACGCGCGCGAGTTCTGCGTCGTGGCGCGGCGGCGTTGAGCGATCCGCCGTAGCCCTTCTGCTCGTCGAGCTCAGTCGACGCCCGGTAACGCCGGCCGGGGCGGGTTCTCGCCTGCCAGCATCGCTTCGAGACGTGGACGGTTTCCCGCGACCATGCCCTGGTCCGTGAAGATCCAGAACGTGTCGTTGACCACTGCGTCGTGTACGAGATCGGCCACTTCGTCGGGCGCGCGGCCGCCGGCGACCGCCTCGCGCACGAACTGCGCTCGCATCTCGAGGGCCGGATCGGTCGCCGCGTCGTCGAGTGCCGGCTTCGATGCCCATTCCGGTCGGTTGCGGTCGCTGTCCATGATCTTGGTACTGACCCAGCCAGGGCACAGGCACGAAACGCCCACAGCGGAACCCTCCATTGCGAGCTGTCCGCACAAGCCCTCGGTGATGCCCACCACGGCCCACTTGCTGGCCGAGTAGGGCCCATAACCAGGGTAGATACCGGCCATCGACGCGGTGTTCACGATGTGGCCCTCGTTCTGCTCCTGCAGCAGTGGAAGGAAGGTGCGCATCCCGTGGACGACGCCCCAGAAGTTGACGTTCATCACCCATTGCCAGTCGGCGAGCGTCTCGTTCCCGCCGCCAACACCCGCGTTGTTACACAGCACATGCACTGCGCCGAACGCGTCGAGCGCCTCGTCGCGCAGTCGGTGTACGGCGACTTCTTCGCTCACGTCGGTCGGTACGGCGATGGCCCCGGGTCCGAGCGCGCCGACTGCCTGGGCCGCTTCGGCCAAGGCGGGTTCCTCGACGTCTGCAACCACGAGGTGCATGCCCGCCCGAGCGAAACGCTCGGCGAGGGCTCGCCCAATGCCGGACCCCGCACCGGTAACGACAGCGGTCTTCCCCTCAAGTTCGTTCACATCAGCCCCTCTTCGCTCTCTCCCCAGCGTGCGCGGCGCAGTGTATGCCGACCTGCAGCAACCGATCGGCACGGAGCACTCAGACGCCAGTCAGCTCGCGGCACCAACCAAGGACGTCTGCTTGCACAGCCGGATCGTCGATCCGAGCGGGCAGCGGTCGTGCCGACCCCCGCTGGACATACGAGCCGTTTGGATAGTCGCCGTTGATCGCGCCGTACAGCTTCTGGGCCCCCTTCTCGGGGGTTGCGAAGAACAGGTTACGAATGGGCACCAGCCACCGCGGCATCCCATCACCACTGGTCATCGGGGTCTTGACGGCGCCGGGCTCGACGGAGCGAAACGTCACGTCGGGATATTCGCTTGCGAATGCGTTCATGATCGCTGTCGCCGCGAGCTTCGACTGCACATACGGCCCGAAGAGCTTCTTGAACGTCTCGGGGTTGGCGAGTTGATCGATGTCCAATGACTTGGCTTTGGCGATGCCGCTCGTGGTCACCGTGGCCATCAGCCCGCCCGACATCGCCGGGCTGAGCAGTCGTCCGAAGAGATACGGGGCCAGGGTGTTTACCTGGGCGTGCATCTCCACACCGTGGCTGGACATCACGCGCTCCCCCATCAACACTCCGGCGTTGTTGATGAACCGATCGAGGTGACCGCGATTGCGCAGCCGCTCCGCCGCATGAGTGATCGATTCGTGGTCGGCCATGTCTGCCTGCACGACCTCGATCGCGGCGTCCGGGACGTCGCTGCGGATGTCATCGATCACCGGCTGAGAACGCTCGACGCTGCGATTGATCATCACAACCGCCCATCCGTCGGCGGCGTGGAGGCGCGCAAGCGCGGCGCCGATGCCGCTGGAGGCGCCGGTGATGGCAACGGTTCTGGTGGAATTCATGGTGTCCTCACGGTCGGCATCTCGTATTCACTTGACACTTCAAGCACTTACTTGACGCGTCAATTTATCCGGAGGTCCTTGACACGTCAACTAGTGCCACTTCACGACGTCACGCCGATCGCCGGTCACCGGGACGACGACGGTGCATCGATGATGCGCGGCCCGGTGCGATGCACGACGACGTCGGCACCGACCGACACGGTGACGCCCGGCGTGGCGATCGAACAGCCGATGCCGAACAAGGCGTTGCCCTCCACGAGGGAGCGAACCGTCGCCGGGGCGTTCGAGGCATCGGCGCACCAACGGTGCGCGCGCAAGACCTTCGCCGGCTCGCGATGACGGCTGCCGTCGAGCTGATCGATCTGCGGGATCGCACACCGAGGCCACGCGAGCCCGAGCCCGAAGCGAGCGGGGCCGATCGACACGTCTCGCCAGGTGTCTTCGATCCACGGCTCGGCGTCGATCGTCAGGTTCGGCCGAAAGCGATCCATTCCGAACGGTTCGCTCGACCGTTCGACCAACCACCGCTGCGACGCCTGATTGGCGATCAGCACCGACGCTGCGTCGGCCCAACCCAGCTCCATGTCACCGTCGGGTAACGGGATGCGGTTCACGCTGGCATCCGTGATTGCCACCAGACGTACCGGAATCCCGAGCAGCTTCGTGAACCACTGTGCCGCGACGTCGCCGGCGTCGCCCGCTTCCACCGCAGCTCCGAGCAGCGAGTCGGCAGCGGTGTTGTTGACCGTCGGCGTCGCAACATCGATGCGGTCGTACCCCCGCGCTTCGAGCTGCAGACCGCCGGAGATCGGCGTTGCCGTCACGGTCGCGAGCTGCCGCTGCTGCCGTTGAGTGACGGGGCGGCCATCGGCGTCGACCACCTGGAACAGGCGGTCACCGTCGAGTCCGCGGCGCGTCACCTGCACCTGTTCGAGGGCGACAGCCCGGCACGACTTGACCGGATGGATGTGGATGGCAGTCAGCGATCCGACGACGTCGAGCGCGTCGCGCTGGGGTTCACTCACCTGGCGCCTTCGGCCGCAAGCACGACCGACGGGTCGTAGAACCCCAGCCCGCCGTCGCCGTAGTTCATGTCGAAGCCCAGTCGGGCACGAACCTCGTTCGGCAACGCCAGAGCGTCGGCGAGCGGCATCGAGAGCTGCTGGTTTTCCTCTTGTCGCAGCCACCCCAAGTTGTAGGTGAGCACCACGCCGTAGCGCCAGTCATTGGTGGTGGTGTTCGCTCCAGCACCGTGCAGCGTCCCTCCGAGCCAGAACAAGACGGAGCCGGCAGACATCTCGGCCCGAACGATCTCGCCGGGTTCCGCTGTTCGCCCCTCGTCCCAGCGGTGGCTACCCGGCACGATCTGTGTCCCCCCGTTGGCCGCAGTGAACTCGGACATCGCCCACATCGACGCCAGAATCAAATGCGGCCGCGGGAGCGGGAAGTACGGATACAGATCCTCTTCACGGTGCAGCACCTGATCGCGGCTTCCGGGTCCGACTTCGAGTGCAGCCGTGACGTTCAGTGTCCACTTCTTGTCGTTTGGCCCGAGGTGGCGGTCGCCAAGGGCCTCCACCACCGGATGCATCATCAGCTCGCGCATCGTCGGCGAGCGGGCCATTAGGGCAACGACTCGCCGTGTGATGCCTGGATAGAAGTCGTTCGGGTCGTCGGCAGCGACCTCCGCCGCAGCCATCGCGTCGGCCAGCTCAGACCGCGCCGCCGCCACCTGGGGTGGTGCAGCGAGACCCTCCACAACGAGGCAACCGGCATCGTTGAGCGCGTCGTACATCGTGTCCGGGCTGTCGCCGGCCGAGCAAGCGGGGATTGTTGGTGCCATCGAGTCCTCCAGACGGTGGCTACTCACTCGACGACTCGACGTCGAGGCGCAGCGGCACACGCACGAGGTCGAAGTCGAGTGTCGACATGTCGTTGATTCGGGTGAAGTAGAGGTACGGCCTCGCACCCGTGGTATCGAAGCTCATCGACTCGCTCGCTGGGTCGATGAGTGTCGCATAGGGCTCGAACGGCGGCGTGTCCGACGTGAACACAAACTCCGCCGGCTGAATGAACACCGGGCTGGTCCATTCGATCAAGTCGGTCGAGGTGGTGAGGTATTGGCCGTTGGCCCCGAACTGCCCATAGCCGCCGACAGCCACAAATCGTTCGAGGTGCGTGTTCCATGTGAGCCCGCTGGTCGGGGGCGCGACCACCGACCAGCAGTCGTCGGGATCGGGCGTGGGCTCGCCGTACGGCGACCCTGCGAACGTCAGATTGAAACCATCACCATCGAAGGCTCTCCACGACGCCGGATCCGCAAGATCATCGGTGCGCAGCAGGCACGTGAACTGGATGTTGCGCCCGTTTCGGGCGTCGTCGAACTGGGAGAGCATGTAGTAATGGCCGTCGGTCGGGTGCTGCACGATGTTGCTCGGCTGCCAGAACGCGAGCAGTCCTGCGTCGTGACGGTACGGCTCGGCGGGCGAGGCGATCACACCGCCCGCCCCCTGCGCCGGGCCGAATGTGGTGCCACCATCGGTCGACACTGCAGCGGTCAGCTCGACTTGTGTGCAGCCCCAGATGTCGCCGGCGCAGACGGCGCCGTCGGGCGTGATGACGACTTCGAATTCGGTGCCGTCGAAGCTCGCATCGGCACCGGCTGCGACGACGAAGTCGATCGTTTCACCGGCGACGAGCTCGAGATCGAGCCGCTCCTGCAGCTCGGCCGAACCGTCGAGCTCCGTCGACAGCAGTGGCGCTCCACTGCGCTCGACGGTGACGAGTACACCGTCGCCGTCGCTCGAGGCTCGATTGGCGCGCACGTCGATCACGTACCGTCCGTCGACTGGTGCGGTGTACCGGCGAACGGCGTCGCAGCCGACATCGGGATGGGCGCCCCAGAAGTCGATTGCGCACAACGTGTCGCCGAGTTGGAAGCCCGACTCGGCGGGCGCCATGTCGACGAGCCCGCCGGGCGTGCGGGCGAGGTATGCCCACCCCTCGTCGCCGTAGTCGTGGAGGATCGCCCGCCGCGAGTCGGCGAGCGCCGACTCCCAACCGTGGAACTCGTTGTGGATCACGGCATGAACGGTGTTGCCGTCCTCGGTGTAGAGCGCACCGATCCACTCGAAGTGCGCGTGCGCGGCCGGGTCGTGGTCGTACGCCGACGTCCGAACTACTTCACAGGCAACAGCGAGTTCGTCGAGGCTGGGCCCGACGAGGCGCGTGTTGTCCGGGGCAGACATCACGACGTTGACCGTGCCATCTGCAGAGCGAAATGCACGAGCCGGCAAATCGGGGCGCTGGTAGTCGCCGCACGCCTGCTCGGAGTAGTCGAACACGACCTCCTCCGGACCAACCACCTCCACGACGACGGGCGCGAGTTCGGGCGTCGCAGTCGTTGTCGAGGCATCGTCAGGCGCACTGGTCGACGAGGCCGATTCGGGTGCAGATGTCGACGTCGTGGCGGTCGACGGCGTCGCTGCGCTGGTCGCCGGCGACGAGTCGGACGAGGAACCTCCGCAGGCGGCGGCAATGAGCATGGCCCCAACTACTGCCGGACCGGCAACGCGGGCGCGCAAGCGGTGCATCGAGCCAACGTAGTTGCGAGCCGGGAGACGGCGTTGGCTCTGCGGCGTCAGAGCGCCGGCTCGGCGTCGCAGGTGACGATGCGCATGTCTTGCACTACCCACGACTTCCGAT
>JBCBSO010000071.1:0-11027 GCA_039819205.1 Actinomycetota bacterium | reverse complement strand
CCTCCGACGTCACCTCGAACTTCCCACCGTTCGCCGAGAAGTGGTTGACGCTGTCGGATCAGACGTCAGGCCAGATCTCGTTGTTCTTTTTCCAGGTCAGTGCAGGGCCACCACCCGCGCCGGCCAACGGCGCGACCATCAACACGGTGCGCCCCACGCTCGAGCTCTCCCAGTCGAGGTCGGGATCGTTCTCGTACCGACTCACCGACGAGACTGCCGGCAAGACCTACCTGGCGAGCCCGCTGACCACGAACGAGCGCTGGACGATCCCGACCGACGGGTTCTTAACGCCGGGACATACCTACTCGTGGGAGATCGTCAACGAGGCCGGCACGGTGGTGCAATCGAAGCGACAGTTCACGGTTGACCCCTCGACCGGCGCCGGGACCACAGGGGTGGCCATGGAGTTCCGGTCGATGTCCCCCTACACCGACAGCTCATCACCTGCGTGGGCCAGACCCGAGTCCGGCCAGAAGGTGCCCCGCGAGCCGGGCACCGACGACAACCTGTGGGAGTCCTCCACACCGGAGAACTGCGTGGCGGTCGGCTCCCCGGCATCACCGAACTGCTACGAGTACACCGCCAACGTGGACAAACCCGACAACAAGAGCGAGTACTTCACCACCGCCACCGCCGTCCAAGCAACCACCAACCCCGGCGCGGTGAACATGCAGTTCAGCTCGTTCGACCCGTTCGGATTGGGTGTGTCGGACCTGTTCACGCTACAGATCACCGGCACGATCACGGTGCCCGTCAGCGACACCTACCGATTCGGGGTCAACGCGTTCGGCGGCTCGACGTTCACGCTCACCGACCCATCGGGCGCCAACCTCGGCCAGGCGGCGATCGATACCTGGGGCCAACTGGGAAACTGCAGTTACTCCCTGACTCGCAACATTCCCTTCGAATCCGGCTGGGGCGAATTGGCATCGGAGTACGCCGCGCTCGGCTGCGTCAACGACAACGGGGTCGTCGCCGCCCCCGGCGGCGTCCCGCTCACCGCGGGCGTCGAGTACCGCTTCAAGATGGACGGGTTCATGGCATACCAGCCCGGACCGTTCCAGCTGCTCTACACCAGTCCGCTGTTCGCCCGCACGATGACACCGGTGCCCGGAGCCTGGCTGACGACCACCGGACTCCCCGGGGCAACCGACCCGGAACCGCCCGACACCTCGCCGCCAAGCACCTCGGTCACACCACCCACTGCGTCGACAATGCCGGTGTCGCCGACACCACCCCCGGCGCCGCCGAGCCCCACCACGTTGGCGCCGACGCTGCCCGCCACCGGACCTGCACCGACGACACTTCCCGCGGCCACCCTGGCGCTCGGGCTCATCACACTGGGCACAGCGCTCATGCTCATCCGTCGCCGTAGCTGACACGCGCGCCCGTCGCGACGCGACCTAGGTTGAGCGACGGATGATCTCCCGAGAATCCCCCCGTCGACTCGGAATAGTGCTCGGCGCGGGCGCGCTGCTGATGGCGGCCAGCCTCGCTGCCGCGCCACCGACGGGGGCACCGTTGACCTCGGGCGGCGCGGTGAGCGCCCAGGCTGATACGAGTAGCGACGAGCCGGAGTGCGAGATCGAGACGGCGGGCGGATTGCTGTACCTGCGGTGCGTGCTCGCCGACACCGCCGACGCGGTCGATCTCGCAGCGCTGCCGCAGGTTCCTGCGTCGGGCGACACGCCGATCTGGATTCAGATGTGGGGTGGCCAGGGAGGCGACGGGTCGCCGACCCCGCAGTTGGGCTTCGTGCAAGGCTCAGGCGGCGGAGCCGGATTCGCGCAATTCGTCACCACCGTCAACTCGTACGAAGCGACGTTCGGCACCACCACGATGTGGTACGCGCTCGGCGACGCCGGCGGAAATCTCTCACCGCCGAACTTCCCGACGGGCGGCTCGGGGGGTGCATCCACGATGGTCACCGCCGTCGATCCGGCGACTCCCTCGCTGCAGCTGATCTTTCCGACCAACGTGGTCGGCATCGCCGGCGGTGGCGGGGGCGGCGCGGTCACGTTCGACGAACCGCGGGCCAATGGAGGGCGCGGCGGTGCGATGCTGTCGAACAATCCGCGCGGCGGGCACCTCGCCGGCGCCGGCGGCAACCTCTACGGGGGTGGTCCCGGAAGTCCGGGCGGCAACATCGCCGACCTCGGCAAGGGTGGGACGGCCGCGTGGGTCCCGAGCGGCGGCATTCGCGGAAATGACGGCGATGGCGGCGTGGGCGGGACAGGCGGTGGTGTCCCCAACCTCGACGGTGGTAGCCCGTTGGGCCCCACCGGCTTTGTCAACGACGACGACTTGGCGGACGCGTTGTCGGGCGCAGGCGGTGGCGGAGAGGTCGCGTGCTCGAGCAGCTTCTGTGGTGCCGGCGGCGGAGGCGGTGGACTCGGCGGCGGCGCGTCTGGGTCGTCCGCCCTGCTGACTGTCGACGGCTCTCCCGTCGAGTACCCCTCAGCTGGCGGCGGTGGCGGGAGCTATGTCGCGTTCTCGTCGGTATCGGACCCGAACGCGCCGACTCGACCAGTCGACGGACCCGCTGATGGCATCGGTGCGGTGCACGTCGTGATCCAGTTGGACCTGACGTTTGAGACACTGTTCTGTGCCGAGGCGGTGCTCTCGGGCACCGAGGGCTTCCGCTGTGTCGTGCCGTTCAACTGGGTATTCGAGCTTCCCGACGCGTTCGTCGGCGAAGAGTGGCTGGTCACATTGCAAGCCCAGGGAGGCTTCGGCGGCAACGGCGGTTCCGGCGGTCAGGCGCAGACGACGCGCACCACCACCGGCCTCGCCGGCGAGACCTTGTACGCGTGGGTCGGGGCAGCCGGTGTGGCATCGACGGAGCACGGCGGTGGCGGTGGCGGAGCGAGCGCGTTGTCGCTCGTGGCCGATCCGTTCTCCGCTGTCACCTCGACCGGCGCGACCGACGAGTTGCTGCTCGTCGCCGGCGGCGGCGGCGGCGGTGTACTGCTCGACGGTCAATGCACCACCACGAGCGGCGGGGCCGGCGGTGTCGCCGTCGCCGGCACGACTGGCGTGTCGGTGACCGGCGACGGAGTCGCGGGCGGCGGCGGATGCGCCGGTGGGGGCGGCGGCGGCCTCGCCAACGGCGTCTGGACGGGCGGCGCCGGCGGGGCCAAGCAGGTCTACCCCGACAACCCGAACAACCTCGAGAGTGATCCTGGTGGGGCCGGAGCGAGCGGGTTGACGTTCGTTGGCGGCCTCGGCGCCGCGCAGTCCGGCGACGGCGCGTCGACGCTGACATCGCTCGTCGCCGCCGACACGCCCGACGATGACGGCAACGCTTCGCCGGGCGGGAGCGGCGGCGCGGGATACGAACAGTTCTGCCAGGGTGGTGGCGGCGGCGCGGGGATCGCCGCGGGTGGTGGCGGCGCCGGCGGCGTTGGCGAGTTCGGACTTGTCCTCCGGCAAGGCGGCGGTGGCGGCGGCGGCGCGTCGTTCGCGGCAGCCTCGGATGCCGCATCGGCGTTGCCGGCGTGGGCCGACGAGTGGCTGACGTTGCCGGACCAAAGCCAAGGATTGGTGTCGCTGTTCTTCTTCCAGGCGGGTCAGGCGCCGCCGCCGGTCCCGCCGAGCGGAGCAACGATCGATGAACTGCAACCAACCCTTGGTTACACCGGATCGACCGAGGCCTTCTCCTACGTCATCAGCGACGCGAGCGGGTCTTCCGGTCTTGCCAGTCGGCTGACGACGAACGGTCTGTGGACCATTCCGACCGAGGGCGCGCTCACCCCGGGCACCACCTACGCCTGGTCGGTCGTCGACGGGAGCGGCGACCCGGTGCCCGATCAGGACCCGCAAACGTTCACCGTCGGCGCCGACGTCGCCGCGGGCACCCAGGGCGTCACGATGGAGATGCGCTCGATGAACTACTTCGCAACCCAGCAAAGCGATGCCCCCGCCTATCTCGTCCCGGAGCAACCGGAGCAGGCCGTCCCCACGGCCGACATCAGCGGGCGGACGTTGGACTGTCCGGACGAGCCGCAAGGGCTCAACACCTGTATCGAGTACACGACGGTCCTCGGCAACCCCGACGCCTTCACGACCTACTTCACCACCGAAACGGCGGTACAGGCAACGACGAACCCCGGTGCTATCAACATCGACTGGACCACGCACGACCCGTTCGGTTTGGGTTTGTCGGTGCTGTTCACCGTGAACATCACGGGGGCGCTCATCGTTCCCATTAGCGGCGAGTACACGTTCGGTGTGAACACGATCGGCGGCGCGCAGCTCAGCCTGACCGCCCCGGACGGCAGCGTCGTGGGCGGCGAGCCGTTGATCGATTCGTGGGGCCAGATCGACAACTGCACCTACACCTCGGTACCGGCCGAACAGGGCGACGACCAGTTCTGGGAGCAGGAGGGGCTCGCCAACGCGTCGTTCCTCTGCGTGAACGCTGAACCGGTCACCGTCGGTGACCCGGTGGAGCTGGAGGCCGGTGTGCCATACGCGTTGGAGATGAACGGGTTCATGCCCTGGCGGCCCGGGCCGTTCCAGCTGCTGTATTCGAGCGCGATCATCGGCGGAGCGCTCGCTCCGGTGCCCGGCTCGTGGTTCAACACGGACTGCACGAGCTGTCTCCAGGCGCCCGATCCGGAGCCGGAGGATCGTGGTGTCGACGATGTCGACGCGGTCGCTCGTTCGGCCGGCCTCGTGACCGCACCCCCGCGGTCGGTGGGTTCGACCGAGGGCTGCTTGTCGGGTGAGGCAGCGGTCCTCGGCTGCACGGTGCCCGAACCGGCCCCACAGATTGTCGCACCGGCGGCCTGCGCCGGTGTCCGCGGAACGTTCGACGCGCTGATCAGTTCGGAACGACGAGAAATCTCGCGTCGCGTGCCCGTCACGGCCGAACCCGACGTCGGCGCCTCGACGATCCTCACCGAAGCGATCCACGGCGACGTCGTGATCTGGTCGTTCACTCCCGACACCCCAACTGCCGAGTGCACGACCGTGAGGAACGATCGCGTGATCGTCATCGCGCCGATCGACCTGTCGTCGGAACAGACCGAACCGTTCGGGCCCGTCGACGTCGGTCTGGCATCGGGGTCTGCGCAAATCACGCTTGCCCCGACCGGGCCCGCGCTGACGTACCGCTCTCCCGGCGGCGTTGATCAACCGCCGGAGGCAACCAACAGTTCACTCGCAGATGGATGGACGCTCACCACCTCGGCTGGAACCGTCACGACGGGCGCCAACGGAACGTGTGACGGGGCGACCCCGCCGGTCGACGGCAGCGATACCTACGCCGCTCCCGACGGTCTGCTGTGCGGCTGGACCGATACACAAGGCGGCACGACCAACGTCTGGTACGTCCGCGTTGGGATCGACGAGTACCAGGTCGGATGGGTGGTCGAGCCGGACGGCACCACCACCCAACTGTTCTGGCGCTCCGACGGCGGCGACGGCTGGCCGCAACTCGTCGGCGTACAGACCGACAGCGAGGCCGGGGCGCAAGATGTCGCCGCGCTCACCGAGTCGAGCTCGATCTGGATCATCAACTACACCGCCGCCGGCGACGTGGTCTCCGTCGTGTCGCCGGTCGCGCAAACGGCGGGCGGTGACCAGCGCGAGGCGGTGGTGTTTGTGTATGAGGTCGACGACCAGGGACTGCACGTCGCCACGATCCTCGCCGGCATCGTTAGCGATGCCGGCGACCCCGGAACAGTGACGCCCGGCGAGGTATTGGACATCTGGCGCTTCAACGCCAGTTGGCAGTCGGTTCCACTGGGCAGTCACTCGTGAGCGAGGGGCGGGCGCCGAGCATCGGCGACATCGTGGCCGCTCGCGACACGATCATTCAGTCCGTCGACATCACTCCGGTGGTTGCCGCCTCCGCGCTGAGTGAACGCGTCGGCGGCCATGTCGTATTGAAGGCTGAGTGCCTGCAACGCGCCGGCTCGTTCAAGGTGCGCGGCGCTACCAACAAGATCCACGCGCTCGGCGACGTCGCGGCACACGGCGTCATCGCTGGATCGGCCGGGAATCATGCGCGCTCGCTGTCTCTGGCCGCGGAGCAGGCAAAGGTGCCGTGCACGATTGTGGTACCAGCGAACGCCCCGATCACCAAGGTCGAGGCGTGCCGTGCTCACGGAGCTGAGGTCATCGAGTGCCCGGGAACGGTCGACGACGCCATCAGCCACGCTCGATCGCTAGCGACCGATCTCGGACGAAACTTCTGTCCGCCCTTCGACGACACCGCCACCATCGCTGGCCAGGGCACGATCGGGCTCGAGTTGCTCGACCAAGTGCCCGCCGCAGCGACAGTGGTGATACCGGTCGGTGGCGGCGGACTGGCTGGTGGAATCGCCATTGTCGTGCGGGCACAGCGACCAGACATCCGCCTCGTCGGCGTACAAGCCGCAGCATGCGCGCCCTACGCCGGCCGACCGGCGCCAGACCATGCCCCGGCCACGTTGGCCGATGGCATCGCGGTGAAACGGCCTGGAACGATCACCGGTCCGCTGATTCGCGACCTCCTCGACGACGTCGTCACCGTCGACGAAGACGCCATCGCCGATGCAATGACGTTGCTGCTGGAGGAGTCGCGACTCGTGGTGGAAGGAGCCGGAGCCGTCGGCGTTGCCGCGTTGCTCACCGACCCCACCCTCGCGGCTGGCTCCGGCGACACCGTCGTGGTGGTCTCCGGTGGGAACGTCGACCTCGAAGTGCTCCAGCGGTTGATCCGCCGCCGAGAGTCTCGGGCCGGGCGACGGATCATCGTCGACGCCGTGATCGACGACCGGCCGGGTTCGCTTGCGGAACTGCTCGCCGCGTTCGCCTCAGAGGGCGCCGATTTGATCGAGGTCAACCATCTTCGCGAGGGGATCGACTTGGGTCTCGGCGCGACCGCAGTACGAGCAACGTTTCGCGTGCGCGATGCGGATCAGGCAGACCGAGCGCGACATGCCGCGGAGGCGGCCGGCTTCACCGTTGAGCACGCCGTGGTGAACTGATGTCGAGTCGGCTCAGGCCGTCATCGCGGTGGGCGGCGAGGTGTCGACGACCGCAGCAGCCAACGGCGGCGCCCACGACTCCCCCGGTCGTATGTGATCGTCGACGGCATCGACGAACGCCGTTGTCGCCAACGCCACCAGCTCGCCGAGATCGGTGACCCGCACTGGTGTGGCGGCGATGCAGTTAGCGCCGTCCCAGTGGGAGAACACCATCACGTTGCGCCCTTCGTGCCATGTGACCCGCAGGTACTCGTCGGCACCGAGCGCTTGCGGTACGAACACCCGCCGTCGCTCCGGATTCGACCACGACCCCACGACTCCACCTTCTCCGATACGCGCCGGGCCTGTCAACCATCATGCGGTCGTGGCGGCGGGACGCCATCATGGCGATGTGGACACGCGCCGGTGGTACGAGTTCTTCGCCGAGTTCGAGGCGCAGGGGTCGTCGATCACCTACGAGCGGTTGGCGCGCACGGTGGCGGGCGAGCCCACCGTTGTCGGCCTGCTCGACACGCTGCCCACACCGAAGCGGCAGCCGAATCTGTTGTTCGCCGCGGCACGCCATCACAGGGTCGCCGTGGACGACGGCCCTGCGTTCGTCGAGCAACTCGTCGCCGACTGGGATCTCGTTGCCGACACGATGCTGCAACGATCGACGCAGACCAACGAACCTGCCCGGTGTGGCGCGTTTCTGCCGGTGCTCGGCGGTCTCGATGGCCCACTTGCGCTGATCGAAGTCGGTTGCTCTGCTGGATTGTGCCTGTATCCGGACCGATACGCGATCGCCTACGACGGTCGCGCCCCGTTGATCGACTCGTCGGTCCAGATTCCAGTGCGCACGTACGGCGCCGTCCCGGAGCCGACATCGGGGCTCGAGGTCGTGGCGCGGATCGGCATCGATCTCAATCCCCTCGACGTGCGCGCACCCGACGACCTCGAGTGGTTGACCACGCTGGTCTGGCCCGAGCACCACGCGCGCCGTGCTCGCGTGCGCGCTGCGTCGGAGCTGGTCGCCAACGAACCGCCGACGCTGCTCGCGGGCGACGCCACCGAACGGCTCGGAGACGCGCTCGCACTGGTTCCCGACGGGGCGACGCCGGTGGTTTTCCATTCGGCGGTGCTCAACTACTTCGATGTCGACGCCCGTCGCAGCTTCGTCGAACGAGTCGCCGCCACCGATGGGCTGGTGTGGCTGGCCAACGAAGGTCCCGGTGTGTTCGAGGGCATCGCGACGGAGCTCGACGTGCCCGAGTCCGAACCGTCCAACGGCTACTTCATCCTCAGCCGGGGCGGCCGGTCGGTGGCAGTCGGCGATCCGCACGGTTCGTGGATCCGCTGGCCGGAGTGACTCCGGATGACACCCGGGGTGATACTGAGGCCACCGCGCCGCCTACCGTTGTGCGCATGACCGACGCTCCAGCCAGACCGGATCTCGACGTACGCCGGCTCTCGGGGTCGTTGGGCGCCGAGGTGCGCGGCCTGTCGTTGGCCGACGCCACCGAACAGGACGCAGCCGATCTATATCAACTACTGCTCGACAACATGGTGCTGTTCTTCCCCGACCAGCATCTGTCGCCCGACGAGCACATTGCGTTCGGACGGCACTTCGGCGAGCTGGAATCGCACCCCAACCTGTCGTTCGATGCCGAGCGGCCCGAGTTCTTCGAGCTGCGCGCCGAGGGCGGTCAGGGCGCGGTGGCCGACGAATGGCACAGCGACATCAGCTTCAAGCAGCAGCCGTCGCGGTTCGCCATTCTGCAGATGCGCGACTGCCCGTCGGTGGGTGGCGACACGATGTGGGCCAACGCCGCCAAGGCGTACGACGAGCTGTCGCCGCCGCTGCGCGATCTATGCGATGGCCTCACCGCACTGCACGATGCCGGGCCGCACCTCCACGCCGAGCAGACCTACATCCACCCGGTGGTGCGGGTGCATCCCGATACCGGCCGGCGGTCGCTGTTCGTCAACGAGCACTTCACCCGGCGGATCGTCGAGCTCAGCGATGCCGAGTCGCGGATGTTGCTCGACCATCTCTGCCGGTGGATTCACGAGCCCCGTTTCACCGTGCGCTATCAGTGGGCCTCCGGAACCGTTGCGATGTGGGACAACCGGTGCACCCAGCACTACGTGCTCGACGACTTCACCGAGACCCGTGTGATCCAACGAGTGACGGTGATGGGCGACCAGCCCGAGGCGGCGTCACCCAGCAGGTGGGGGCCGTACGGGGCGAAGACCGCACGGTTCTGGCGCGACACGCCGATGCGTCAGCAGCTCAAGGCCCAACGGGACGCGGCGTCGTGAGCCGTCGAGTCGAGATTTCCCGCGACATCGCCGCGTCACCAGCTGATGTGTACGCCGCGATCTCCGACGTGACCCGCATGGGCGAATGGTCGATCGAATGTCACCACTGTGAGTGGACCGACGGATCAACGTCGCCCGTCGTCGGCGCCACGTTCGAGGGGCACAATCGCAACGGCGACAACGAGTGGATCACCCAGGGCAAAGTGGTCGCCGCCGACCCGGGCCGGGCGTTCGCCTTCCAGTGCTCGATGTACGACTTCCACTACTCAACGTGGGGCTACAACATCGAAGCGACCGAGCACGGATCGCGGGTGACCGAATGGGCCGACGATTTTCGCCCAGACGAAGCGTTGGAGATGAGCGCCAAGATCTCCGGGATCGACGATCGGACCGAGCGCAACCGCGAAACGATCAGCGGCACGCTCGAGCGGTTAGCCGCCGCGCTCGAGGCGTAGCGCTACCCGGCCCGCGCGCGCGTGGCCGGCAACCAGGCCCCCAAGAGGCACGACAGCTCCGACCCGAGTCGCTCCGGGTCATCGCGGGCGATGAGATGGCTGACGCCTTCGATCTCAACGACGTCGGCGCCGTGTTCGCGGTAGAAGCGGGCGCAGTCGTGGGCGGTCAGCGCCGACCGTTCGGCACGCAGCAACGCCACCTTGCCACCAAACGACGACAGGTTCGCCGCGAGCCGCGGACCGTGATCGATCAACTCATCGAACAGGGTGGCCGCCTCCGGCAAGAGGCCCCAGTCGTCGAGAAACTGCCAGACAGGGCCTGGCTCCGGTTCCGGGACCACGTCGATCAGGACGACCCCACCGACACCTTGGCGCGTCGCCGGGTCAGACAGCGCAGCGAGGGAAGCCAGGCCGCCGAGCGAACAGCCCACCAGCACCACCGGAGTCCCGACCAACGACACCAGGGCGCCGACATCGCGCCCCAGCACAGCGAGGTCGTCGGCGACGCCGTCGCTGTCACCGTGCCCGCGCAAATCCAACGTGACACAGCGCAGCGCCGACGCACGACGCAGCCGATCGATCACCGGCGTCCACACCGAACGGCGCTCGCGACCGGCATGTAGGAACACCACCGCTGGGCCAACGCCAAGCGAGTCGCCGCGCAGCGTCACGCCACCACGGTGAAGTGCAAACTCCAGTCCGTCGGTGACTGCACGTTCGTCGACGTCGACTTCGGCAACACCAATACCTTGACTCACCAAGGTAACCCTACAGGACTACTTTGAGATGTCAAGGTAGACTGTGCCGATGACCCGCAGACGACGCACTCCCGACGAGGCGCGTGCCGAAATCCTCACCGCCGCAGCGGCGTTGTTGGCCGACGGCGGTGTCGCTGCGGTGCAGATCCGAGCGATCGCCCAGCGCGTCGGGATGACCGACGCCGGTGTCGCCCACCACCTCGGTAGCCGCGACGATCTGCTGCGCCAGTTGGTGACGTACGGCGGCCGACAGATCGCAGCCGCGGTCGACGACGCACTCGCTCGATGGCGCAACGGCGGCGGCTCGCTCGAGCAACTGATCGCGTCGTTAGGTGATGCGTACCGCGGCGGGTACGCCGAGTTGGCGCTCGGGCTGTATCAGTCCGGTTGGCGCAGCCGGGGCGCAGCGTTGCTCGAGCCCGTGGTGTCCGAACTACAGCGACGGCGACACGATCCGAGTGCCCCGATCAGCGAGACCCAAGTTGCCGTCGCCGCGCTGCACCAGGCGTTGGCGTTCGAGTCGCTCTTCGGCCGCG
>JBCBSO010000070.1:0-11055 GCA_039819205.1 Actinomycetota bacterium | reverse complement strand
GCGCGCGGCCGGGGTCGTGGCACCGTCGACGGTCACCGTCGTGTTCACCGTCGACGGTGCCACGACCCCGGCCGCGCGCGACTGCGACCTGGTCGACCCGGAGACCGGCACCGGCAGCCTCAACGAGGCGACGGTGACGCCGAACATCGGCGATCCAGTCTCCGACGACGCCTGTGCGCCCTTCCCCGACCCGGACATCACCGTCGAGAAGGACGTGCTGTCCAACCCGACGCAACCCGTCCAGGTCGGCGACGGCTTCCAGCACACCGTGACGTACACGATCACGGTCGAGAACGAAGGCGAAGGTCCCGGCACGTACGCGCTGGATGACGAGCTCGCCTTCGACTCGTCGGTGACCATCGACAAGGTCGAGGTCGACTCGACCGACCCGGTGGTCGACATCGACCAGGACAACGGCGATCCGTTGAACATCGTGTCGAACGCCGCGCTCGAGCCCGGCGAATCGCACACCTACACCGTGGTCGTCACGTTCACGGTCCCCGGTTCTTCGATGACGGAGGCCCGGAACTGTGCGCTCGTCGATCAGGAAACGGGCACCGGCACGCTGAACACGGCGACCGTCACCCCGAACATCGGCGACGAGTCGTCGGACGACGCGTGCGCGCCGATCCCGGACCCGGCGATCGTCACCGACAAGATGGTCACGGCCGGTCCGACGTTCAACGACGCAACCGATGAGTACACGATGACCTACCTGGTCACCGTGGAGAACACCGGCGACGGCCCCGGCACCTTCGACCTCGTCGAGGATCCGGAGTTCGGTGCTGGGACGACGATCACCAAGGTGGAGGTCGACTCCGCCGACCCGGTGACCGACGTCGAGCAAGCCAACGGCGACCCGTTCGAGGTCGTCACCGACTCGCCGATTGCTGCGGGCGCGACCAAGACGTTCACCGTCGTGGTCACGTTCACGATCGACGCCACCACCACGAGCGAGGCACGCGACTGTGATCTCGCCGCTGGCGAGGAGGGCACCGGCACGTTGAACAACGTGTTGGTCACCGACAACAACGGCAACACCGATCAGGGCAGCGACTGTGAGGAGCTGCCGGGGCCGGGTATCAACGTGGTCAAGAACCTCGCTGAGCCCCCGACCCAGCCGGTCCAGATCGGCGACAGCTTCCAGTACACCGTCGACTACGAACTCGTCGTGTCCAACACGGGCGACGCGCCGGGAACGTACGACCTGGACGACGAGGCGCAGTTCGGTGATGGCACCACCATCACCGCGCAGTCGGTGTCGACCAGCGACGGCACGGTCAACGGCGACTTCAACGACGCCGTCGGCAACACCTCGGTCGCCGACGACGTCGGCATCGGGGTGGACGAGACCCATACGTATGACGTGACGGTCACGTTCACCGTCGACGGTGCGATGAGCGAGAACGCTCGCGACTGCACATTCCAGGACCAGGAGGACGGAACGGGCTCGTTCAACGAGGCCACCGTGACGCCGAGCATCGGCGACCCGTCGTCCGACGATGCGTGTGCTCCGATCCCCGACTCGGACATCTCGGTCGACAAGACCAAGGTCGAGGGCTACGAGTACGACGCGCCGACCGGCGAGTACACGGCGACATACAACGTCGTCGTGAGCAACACCGGTGACGGCCCTGGCACCTTCGACCTCGTCGAGGAGCCGACGTTCGGCGGCGGCACGACGATCACCAAGGTGGAGGTCGACTCCGCCGATCCGGTGACCGACCTCGAGCAAGCCAACGGCGATCCCATCGACGTCGCCACCGACTCGCCGATCGCCGCGGGAGCGACCAAGACGTTCACCGTCGTGGTCACGTTCACGATCGACGCCACGGCGACGAGCGAGGCGCGCGATTGCGCCCTGCAAGACGGCGAGGAGGGCACCGGTTCGCTGAACACGGTGACGATCACCGATCAGAACGACGACACCGACACCGGCGAGGATTGCGACCCGCTCCCCGACCCGAACATCTCGATCGAAAAGGACGTCTCGAGCGATCCGTCGATCACCGTGCTCGGCAGCGACAGCTGGACGGTGGAGTACGAGCTCACGATCCGCAACACCGGTGACGGGCCCGGAACCTACGAGCTGACGGATGCTCCGACGTTCGCCAGCGGGCTGCTGGTCACCGATCAGCAGGCGACCAGCACCGACATCACGATCAACGGCGACTTCAACGACGCCGTCGGCAACTCGACGATCGCAACCGGCGTGCCGATTGCGGCCGGCGAGACGCAGGTCGTGACGGTGCTCGTGACCTTCGACTACACCGGATCGGTGGCTGTCGAGGACCGCGCCTGCGGCGTCGAGCCCGGACCGGGCGACGCCACGTTCAACTCGGCGACCGTGTTCCCAGCGATCGGCGATCCGTCGACCGACGACGACTGCGGCGACCTTCCGGATCCGCAGGTGTCGATCGACAAGACGGCGCTCGGCAACGCATCGAACAACGGCGACGGGACCTGGACGATTCTGTACCTGATCGACGTGACCAACGCGGCGGCCGCCGGAACCGGCAGCTACGACCTGGATGACCAGGTGCTGCCATCGCCCGGCGTGACCGTCGAGGACCTCAGCGCCGAGAACCTCGAGCCGGGTGACATCGACGTGCTCGCCAGCTTCGGCGAGTCCAGCGACGACATCGTCCTCGGGGAGCAGATCGAGGCGGGGGTGACCCATACGTATCGGGTCACGGCAGTCGTCTCGCTCGACATCGAGCCCAACGTCACCTACGTCCCCTGTGACGGCACGGAGATCGCTCCGGGCGAGGGCCTGTACAACACGGCAAGCATCACGGTCGATGGCGTGACCATCGACGACGACGCCTGCGGTGATGTGCCGGGCGATCTCGAGATCGAGAAGTCCGATGGTGGCGCAACCGCCATCGCCGGGGGCTCGGAGTTCACCTACTCGCTGACGGTCACCAACGTCGGCGGCATCGGAACCGGTTCGCCGGTCACGGTGACCGACGTGTTGCCAGCCGAGTTCGAGTGGGTCAGCATCGCTGATGGATGCACGCAGAACGGTCAGACCGTGACGTGTGACATCGACCCGACGCTCGTCGACGAGAACGGCGAGTCGACGACGATCGAGCTCACCGCTCGAGCGCCGGAGGGTACCGACGTCAGCGCCGAGGGGTACGAGAACCTCAGCTTCGTCGACAGCCCCGACGATCCGGCTCCCGAGGAGCCGGCGTGCCCGAGCAACGACCGTGACACCGTCGGGGTGGACGTCACGGAACAAATCGTCAGCGTCGCCGTCGCTCTCGTCGACGAGATCATGCCGGGTAACCCGGACAACAACGTCGACTGCGACGAGACCCCAGTGGTCGATGGCGACATCGAAGCCGACAAGACGGACAATGTGCCCGATACCGACACTGTGGAGAATGGTGATCAGTTCGAGTACTCGATCACGGTGGAGAATGTCGGCAGCTCGCCGCTGAACGACGTGGCCTTCACCGACGACCTGCCCGCCAGCTTGTCGTTGGTGTCGGTGGCTGCGGGTGCTGGTTGGAACTGCAACGATGCGGATCCGTTGGCGTGTACCTATGACGACCCGAATCCGATCGTGTTGGCGCCTGGTGAGACCACCACGCCGGTGGTGTTGACGGTCCAGGTCACCAATGGTGCGCTCGATCAGATCGACAACACGGCCAACGCCACCGCGGTCGTGCGAGTCGAAGGCGACGAAAAGACCGTCGAAGACGACGATCCAGAAGTCACCCCGATTGAGCCAACACTCGATGTGACCGGGTTCGAACCGACCTGTGTCGGCGACTTCCCGTACATCCAGTACGACATCGTCGCCAAGGGCTTCGCCCCGTCGACGAACACGGCGACCATCGAGATCCTCGATATCAACAACAACGTCATCGACACACTCACCAACCAGCCACTGTCGGGTCAGATCCTGTGGCCCGGCGCATCGCTCAACCCGCCGGACTGGCCGGGCTGGCAGCTGGTCAACGGTGTGTGGGTCGAAGACGGCACCGATCAGTTCCTCCGAGATGGTCTGTTCTTCCGGGTCACGGTCAACCCGACCGCCACCACCACGCTGGTGCCGTACCCGGCTGCCAGCGAAGCGTGTGCCGACCCGGACCAGACCTCGGCCGATCTGCAGATCGAAAAGACCGCAACGAACACCGAACCCGAACAAGGTTCATCGTTCAACTACGACCTTCTCGTGACCAACAACGGCCCAGACCTGGCCACCGAGCTGGTCGTCACCGACACGGTGCCGAACACGCTCACCGTGACCGGGGTGTCGTCGGATGACTTCGACTGCACCCGTGACGGCAACTCGATCACCTGTACACGTGATCAACTCGCCGTCAACGGAACCGGCCTGATCGTCGTTGCAGTCGACGTGCCGACCTCGACGACTGGCGTGGTCAACAACGTCGCCGAAGTCGACGGACGGGTCCCCGACCCGAACCCCGACAACAACACCGACGACGCCGACGTCACGGTGCCCACTCCAGCGCCATTGCCGCCGCCACCACTGCCGGACCAGGGCGTGCTGCCCGAAACCGGTAGCAACGGCATCGGTGACCTCATGCGCATGGCCGGCATCGTGCTCATCGCCGGCCTCGCCCTGTGGCTCGCCACCAACCGCAAGCGGCGCGACGAGTTGATCACCAACTGACCACGTAGTCAGCAACCAAGCACGAGGTGGTCCACTCCAGACAAACCTGGAGTGGACCACCCATCAGCGAGGGGTGACGCGCAGCAGCCGCCGTGCTGTGCGTCACCCCTCCCCCGTTTTGGGCACCGACCGACCATCAAAGTCTTGAAGATTCAGACATGACTGACCACCTCGCTCGGTCAGAGCATCACTCTGAGTGCTGATCCGTGCAAAGAATCTCTCGGTGGGTGAGATTTTGCTTGTGTTTCAGGTTCCGCACAGGTTGTAATAGCCGCCGCACTCTTCACAAGGAGCGGGATATGAAGTGGTACGGCGGTACTTCCTCGGTGCGGACCTGGACGGTCCTCACCGTTATCACAGGCCTCATCGCAGGCCTCCTCGTTGCGGTTACGACCGTGGCGCTCGACGACAACGCACCCTTCGCACGCGCGGCGGGCCCGATTGTCGACGACTTCAACTCCGGTGGTTACAGCGGCGGCTCTCCTGAGCTACCCGCCAGTGACGGTTGGACGAGCGACTGGGTAGACAGCGAGGACAGCAGCGCCGGGAGCGGGCGCATTCAGGTGTCTTCAAATCAGCTGCGCTTCGCGAACCTCGACACGGCGACACTGACGCGCAACGTCGACCTGTCGTCGTTCGCCGCGACAGGAGCGAAGGTGAGCCTCACCCTCGTCGACGGCGACTTCGACTCGGGGAACAACGACATCGCCGAAGACCTCGAGCTGCGGTTCTGGAATGGCTCCTCGTACGAGGATGTTGCGGTGGTCGGGCAATCCCCCGACGGCACTCGCCTGTCCTATCTCCTCCCTTCCAACGTGCTCATTGCCTCGGGTCGGGTGCAGTTCGGCGCTCCTACCGGCAGCTGGAGCAACAGCGTCGCCGACGTCATCCTCATCGATGACTTCGAGATCGAAGAGGCCGTCAGCAACAACGACCTCGTTCCCGCCTGCGGCATCGACGTCGAACTGATCATCGACGAATCCGGTTCGATCGAGTCGGAGAGCGCCGTCGGCGAGACCGAGGACGCGATCGAAGCGCTCGTCACGGGCCTTACCGGAACCGGCTCACGGATGCGGCTCGTCGAGTTCTCGACCAACGGACGCGACGTCGAGCTCGGCGGACCGCTCGGCACCACCGGCACCGGCACCACCGCTGAACAGGATGTCGATGCCGGCTTCCTGTCCGACGTGCAGGCCTACCTCGGCGGCACCGGCGGCACCGGCAACATCAAGACGTACTCACCCGGCGACACGACCGGCGACAATCTGAACTTCACCAACTGGGAAGCTGCCTGGGAGAAGGCGCGACCGAACGACGCCGACCTCTATGTGTTCATCACCGACGGCGTACCGAACACGGTGGGCACGAACAACACTTCGGCTGACAACAACAACGGCGACGGCGGCGACAACTCCGCCGCTGCGGCAGTGAAGTGGATCGACGCCGTCAAGTCGGCTGGCAAAACCGCACTCGGTATCGGCGTTGGCCAGATCACCGCAAGCCAGACCAACCGCGACCGCCTCGGCAACTTGATCGAGCCGAACGGCTATCAGGCGTGGACCGGCTTCGCCAACGACGGCGCCCTCGACCTGCGCACCACCGACGTGATCGAAGTCGAGGACTTCGCCGACCTCGACGACGCCCTTCGCCAGCTGGTGTTTGCACTCTGCGCGCCGTCGCTGTCGATCACCAAGGTCGACCAGGACGGCAACCCGATTGCCAACTGGCAGTTCGAAAGCACGGTGGAGATCACCGAGAACGGTGAGGACGCCGACGACTTCGAGTGGGTGACCCCACTCCCCGGCGGCACGGCCGGAAGCCCAGACAACCTGGGACAAACCAAGACCGACACGACATCCGCCGGCGGCACAGCGCTCTTCCAGTGGACGCCGAACACCGTCGACGATCCCGAGATTTGGACATCACAGGCCACGTTCTCCGAGGTCCTGCCGACCGATGCATGGGGTGTCAGCGACACCAGCACGTGTTCTGTCGACCGACTGCTGAACGACGGCACCACGTCGACCTTCGACATCGACGTCGAGGCCAGCGATCCCGACAACAACGGCAAGGTCACCTTCACGCTGGAAGAGGCGAACAGCAGCACTGCCTTCGATATCCAGAAGGCCGACCTCGTCAAGTGCACGATCGTCAACGAGGAACCAGCTTCGATCACGATCGTCAAAGAGACCGACCCCCAGCAGGCCAACGACGGCCAGGACTTCGGTTTCTCCACCACGTCGCCGAGCGTCGCCGCAGGACTCCCCGCGTCGTTCGATCTCGACGACGACAACAACAACACGCTGCCGAACTCTGAGACGTTCATCGTCAGCGCCGGTGACGGATACACCGTCACCGAGGACGACGTGTCTGGAATCTTCTGGGAGCTCGAGGGCATCGAGTGTGTCCAGAACGAGGGCTCACCGAGCTCACAGGTCAACGGCGCCACCGTGACGATCGACGTCGGAGCGGGCGAGGCCATCACCTGTACCTTCACCAACGAAGAAGCGCCGGCACCCCAAGTTGTCGTCGACAAGACGGCGTCGCCGATCTCATTTGTCGAGCCGGCCGGGAGCGTGCAGTACACCGTCAAGGTGACGAACCCGAACGGTGCTGCCGACCCATTGACGATCACTGCGCTGACCGACTCGATCACCCTCAATGGCGGCACGGCACAGGTCGTCGACCTGTTCACTGCGGCGAACGGCACCACCGTCCCCGGTGGCTCGTTCACTGCGAACGACTGCGCCACGCTGCAGAACGCCGAGGTCGGCGACAACGAGGTGAGCTGTACGTTCACCATCGCTTACTCGGATCGTAACTCCGGCGACGATCTCGACGACACGGTCGAGGTCACCGCCAAGGACGACTTCGACCGCGAGGTAAAAGACGACGACCCCGCTGAGGTCGACGTCACGCCCGATCAGCCGTCGATTCAGGTCACCAAGAACAACGTCGAGCCGATCACCCTCGTCGCACCGGGCGGTCTCGCCACGTACGAAGTGATCGTAGAGAACACGAGCGCCAACGAGGCGATCACGCTCACGGGCGTGACCGATCAGCTGTTGGTCGATGCCGCGGGCAACCCGGTGAGCTTCGCCAACTTCGGCGATGCGATCGACATCACGACCGTCGACGGCACGATCATCACGGCGAGCACCTGCACGAACCTCGTGAACACCGTGCTGGAACCCGACGGCGATCCGGATGATTCGTATACGTGTGAGTTCACCGTCGACACCGCCGAGGTGCCCAACGGTGGAGCGCTCGCCCAGGACGAGGACCTCCGCAACTTTGTCGAGGTCACCGGCCAAGACGACGACCCCACCCCGACGGTGGTCAAAGACGACGACGTCGCCGACCGGCCCGTGTTGGGAGAGCCGCCGAGCATCGGCGTGTTCAAGACCGACAACGGTGCGGAGATCGACGAACCAGGTGAGCAGATCACCTACGACGTCGACATCTTCAACCTCGGCACCACCGAGGCGCTGACGATCACCAAGATCGTTGATGCCGTGAAGTTCAACGGTGTCGACGAGGGCACCCTGACGATCGAGGACAACCCGGTCGGCCTCCCGATCGAGGTCACCAACACCTTCCCCGGTCCGCAGGGCGCCGCGTTCGTCAGCACGACCTGTGATGCCGAGATCGGCACCGTTCTGGCGCCCGCGACGGGCATCACCAATGGCCGTCCCGACAACGCCGACGCGACGACGTCGTGTCAGATTGTGCTCGACCTCCCCGGCGATGCCGGCGACGAGTACAGCGACATCGTGACCGTCAACGCCGTGGACGCTTCGGGCGACCCCGTCGAAGGCGAGAACTCCGCCGAGACTCCGGTGGTCGACGTGAAGCCCGCGATCCAGATCGTGAAGACGGCCAACCCGACGTCGGTCCCCGAGACCGGCGCCGAGGTCACGTTCACGCTCGACATCACTAACACGAGCTCGGCGAGCACCGACCCGCTCACGTTGACCGAGCTCACCGACACGATCTACGGCAATCTGTTCGATGCGGGCAACACCGAGATCACCGACTTCGCCGACTGCGTCGCTCTCGATGGCGCCGTACTGGCGCAGGGCGCCTCGACGTCGTGTGACTTCAAGGCCGTGGTCGCCGGAGACTTCGGCGGCCCCGACCATGTCAACGTCGCATCGGTCAAGGGCGTCGACGACGAGCAGAACGAAGCCACCGACGACGACGACGCCACCGTGACATTCACCGACGTCCTCCCGCAGATTCAGGTGACCAAGACCGCTGACAAGACGATCGTCGACGAGTCGGGCGAGGTGGTCACGTACACAATCGTGGTCACCAACACCGGACCTGAGACGGTCGACCTGACGTCGCTCGACGACGACAAGTTCGGCGACATCACCTCAGTGCAGGGTGAGATCACCGGGACGACCTGTGTGCTCACACAGGATCTCGAACCGGGTGAGGACACCGAGTGCACCTTCACCGTGTTCCTCGCCCAGCAGGACGCGGAGACCTCGCACACCAACGTGGTGACGGCCAAGGCCGAAGACGACGACGGCAACGAGGCCACCGACGATGATCCCGAGACGGTCGAGTTCCGTCTGATCCCGCCGACGGTGGACATCACCAAGACCGACAACGGTGCCTCCGTTGACGAGCCGGGCGGGACGGTCACCTACGACCTGACCATCGCCAACACCTCTGATGAGGACGTGACGATCACCACCCTGACCGACACGATCACCTACGAGATTCCGGCGAACGTGGTCGGGCCGATCAACCTGCTGCTGGAGAACCCAGGAGCACCGGTGGTCGATGGCACGAACACCTGCCACCTCGACACGAGCTTGGCGGCCGACGACGGTCAAGCCGGTGGTGACGACGAGACGAGTTGTTCGTTCGACGTTGTCCTCACCGGGACATCGCAGACGGTCTCCGACGTGGTCAACGTGGTCGTCATCGACAACGACAACCAGACCGATGACGACGAAGCTCGCGAGACCACGCCGATCGAGGACGTGCCGCCGACGGTGAACATCGTCAAGACGGCCAACCCGACCCTGATCGAGCCGGGCCAGGACGTCACGTACACCTTCGTCATCTCCAACCCGTCCGAGATCGAGCCGCTCACGTTGGTCCAGTTGACCGACGACAAGTTCGGCGACATCACCACCGAGTGTGGTCTGGACGGACTGGCGATCACGCTTGACCCGAACGACAACGCCGCTGGCGGCGATGACGAGTACACGTGTGACATCACGCGTGCTCCGCAGCCTGGCCTCGGCGACGATCCCTCGGACTTCGATCACATCAACGTCGCCACCATCACGGCCGGCGACGACGAGATCATCAACTCCCAGGGTGGTGACAACCCACTTCCCTACGTGACCGACGACGACGACGCCAAGGTCGAGGTGCGCGAGCCCGGCTCAATCACGATCGACAAGGTTGCGACGCCCGCCGGCCAGGAATTCAACTTCACGCTCGATGGTGGCGATCAGCGGTCGACGCAGCCCACACAGGGTTCCGACGACTACCCCGAGATCGTCTACGGCGACCTCGACGAGGGCAGCTACGCCGTCGCCGAGATCATCCCCGACGGCTGGGTGCTCACCGGCGTGGAGTGCACCCTCGACGACCAGACCACGACCGTCACTCCGAACGGTGGATCGATCACGATCGACCTCGAATGGGGCGACGATGTGAGCTGCGTGTTCACCAACGCCGAGCTTGGCGACGTGTCGGTCGACAAGACCGTGACGAGTAGCCCGGCACTGGTGTCGGGCAACACGTACACGGTCACCTACGGGGTCGAAGTGGCCACCAAGTCCAACGTCACCGAGAGCTTCGTGCTCGAAGACGTGCTCAACTTTGGCGCAGGAACCGGCATCGTGTCGGCCACGCCGTCGAAGACCAGCGCGAACGGGCCTGACCCGAGCGGCACGTGGAACGGGGTCGGCGACATCGTGCTCACCAGCGGCGACATCGAGCCGGGCCAGACGCTGACCTATCAGGTCGTCGTGCAGTTCACCGTCGATGCTGCCACCACCGCAGCCGCACGCGACTGCGCCCAAGACGACACCGAGGGCACCGGCACGTTGAACACCGCCACCGTCACATGGCGTGACAACGAGCAGTCCTCAGAGGCCTGTGAGCCGATTCCGGACCCCGCCATCACCGTGGAGAAGGACGTGGCGACCGGCCCGACCTACAACAGCGGCACCGGGGTCTGGACGATCACCTACGACGTGGTTGCGACGAACGCCGGTCCTGGACCCGGCACGTTCGACATGTCGGACACCACGACGTTCGGTGCGGGCACGACGATCACCACGATCTCGGCCGCCTCATCGGACTTCGCGGTCAACGGCGACTTCGATGCCAGCGGCGAGGACATCGTCAACGATGAGCCCCTCAACGCTGGCGAG
>JBCBSO010000069.1:0-11120 GCA_039819205.1 Actinomycetota bacterium | reverse complement strand
GAATCTTCGCGCGAAGATTCTCAGCCCGGACAAGACCGTACTGATCCCCGACGCGGCGGCCGGCTGCAGCCTGGCTGAAACGATCACCGCCGACCAGCTGCGGGCGTGGAAGGCCGAGCACCCCGGCGCCGTTGTCGTCAGCTACGTGAACACCACGGCGGCCGTGAAGGCCGAAACCGACATCTGTTGCACGTCGTCGAATGCAGTCGAGGTGGTCGAGTCGATTCCGGCCGACACCGAGATCTTGTTCTGCCCCGACCAGTTCCTCGGCGCGCATGTGCAGCGGATCACCGGGCGCGAGAACATGCACATCTGGATGGGTGAGTGTCACGTCCACGCCGGGATCAACGGCGCCGACCTGCGCGATCGCGTCGAAGCCGAACCCGATGCCGAGCTGTTCATTCACCCCGAATGCGGTTGTGCCACCAGCGCGTTGTACCTCGTTGGCGCCGGGGTGGTACCCGACACCAAAACCAAGATCCTGTCGACGGGCGGAATGATCACCGCGGCGCGCGAAACCACTGCCGAGCGGGTGCTCGTGGCCACCGAAACCGGAATGCTGCACCAGCTCGAGAAGGTCAATCCGAACACGTCGTTCGAGCCGGTGAACCGAGCCGCGGTGTGTAAGTACATGAAGATGATCACGCCTGGAAAGCTGCTGCGCTCGTTGCGCGACGGGGTCGACGAAGTCGATGTACCCGACGACATCGCCAGCGCCGCACGTGCGTCGGTCGAGCGCATGATCCAGCTCGGCACGCCGTCGCCAACGGCGGAGTGAGCCTGCCCCGCCGCCTGGCGGCACGATGATGTTGCCCCGGCGCCTGGCAGCGCCTGCGCCGACGTGGAGCGACGACGTTGATGTGGTCGTGCTCGGGTCTGGCGCGGCCGGACTCTCCGCCGCGCTGGCGGCGCGGCCAGTACGGCGGGTGCTGATCGTCACCAAGGACGTGCTGTCAGCGGGATCAACGCAGTGGGCCCAGGGCGGCCTAGCCGCCGTGCTCCACCCGACCGACACGATCGAGAACCACGTCGCCGACACCATCGCGGCGGGTGCGGGGTTATGCGACGAGGACGTGGTGCGCGAGCTCGTCGCCGATGCGCCCACATCGATCCGCTACCTCATGCGCCTTGGCGCGGCGTTTGATCCCCCGGCCGAGGGGCCCACTGACGGAGTGGGCGGCATCGCCCTCACCCGAGAGGGCGGCCACAGTCACCGGCGGATCGTTCACTCGGGCGGCGACCGCTCGGGAGCGGAAGTGCAACGCACCCTCGACGAGGGCGCGATCGGAGCCGGCGTCGAGGTGATGAGTCACGCGTTTGCTCTCGACCTGCTCATCGGAACGACGCGTGACGGCCAGCGCCAGGTTGCCGGCGTCGTGATCGGACGTCTCGACGAGGCCGGGCAGGTCGAGTCCGTGGGCACGATCACCGCCCGTGCGGTGGTCATCGCGTCCGGCGGGTACGGGCAGGTGTACGGGTCGACGTCGAATCCGCCGGCGGTTACCGGCGACGGGATCGCCATGGCGCTGCGCGCCGGACTGCCGGCCCGCGACCTCGAGTTCGTGCAGTTTCACCCGACCGTGCTGTGGCGCGGACCCGATGCTCGGGGCCAGCAGGCCCTGGTGTCCGAAGCGGTCCGTGGTGAGGGGGCGATCCTGTTCGACGGCGCCGGCCACCGGGTGATGACCGGAGTGCATCCCCAAGAGGATCTTGCCCCGCGCGACGTCGTCTCGGCGGCGATCTCCCAGCGCATGGCCGAGGCACCCGGCGGGGTCGACGACCACGTGTACCTCGATGCCACGCATCTGGGAGCAGGCTTCTACGAGCGGTTCCCGTCGATCACCGAGGCGTGTCGCGAGATCGGCCTCGACCCTGCGACCGAGCGGATTCCCGTCGCGCCCGCGGCGCACTACGCGTGCGGCGGCATTCGTGCCGCGCTGTCCGGCCGCACTGGGTTGGTCGGGTGCTACGCCGTTGGCGAGGTGTCGGCCACGGGTGTGCATGGCGCTAACCGCCTCGCCTCGAACAGCCTTACCGAGTCGGTGGTCTCTGGCACGCGTGTCGGTCGCGACCTTGCGTGGGAGTTACCCGAGCGCGTCGACCCGGACATCGATGTGTTGCCAGAGCCGACGCCGCTCCTCGATCCCGCACGCATGCGTGAGGTACGTGCGGTGATGTCGCGCCACGTCGGCGTGCTGCGCAGCGACACGTCCCTCGCTGCGGCGAGTGGCGCGCTCGGTCTGCTCAGCCGTGCACTGTCGAACGACGACGACGCCGTACCGCCGTCCCGCCGCACGTGGGAGGGCACCAACCTGCTCACCGTCGCCAACGCAATCGTTGCCGCGGCGCTGGTCCGCACCGAGAGCCGGGGATGTCACCGGCGGACCGACCATCCCGAGCCGCGCGACGAATGGCGACGCCACCTCGACGTGCAGCTCGACGCGAGCGGCACCGTCGACGTGCGGGCCGCTGCGCTCCTCGACGAGCGCGACCCGTCGTCGCGCCACATCTAGTGTCGGGCGACGTGGACGAGCTCTCCCCGTTACCTGCAGCGCGACGAGCCTCGCTGCGCGATGTAGGGCTCGATGCCGACGACGTCGAGCGAGTGATCCGTGCGGCGCTCGCCGAGGACCTGCTGGGCGGTATCGATGTCACCTCCGTGGCGACGATCGAGGCCGATCATCGTACGACGGGCCGGTTCACCGCCCGCCGGGCCGGCACCATCGCCGGACTTCCGGTCGTCGCTGCGGTGATCGACGTTGTGTGTGGTCCCGCCGCGCACGTCGTTGCCGAGGTCGACGACGGAACCGCGGTCGAGGCCGACACCGTGCTGGCCATCGTCGATGCGCCAACCCGCTCGTTGCTCACGGCAGAACGGACGGCGCTCAACGTGCTGTGCCACCTCTCGGGAATCGCCACCTTGACCGCACGGTGGGTCGCCGCCGTCGCCGGCACGTCCGCCCGCGTCCGCGATACGCGCAAGACGACCCCGGGCCTGCGCGCGCTCGAGAAATACGCCGTGCGCTGTGGAGGGGGCGTGAACCACCGAATGGGATTGTCCGATGCCGCACTGGTGAAGGACAACCACATCGCCGCCGCAGGTTCGGTCGCCGAAGCGTTCCGCCGTGTCCGGGCGAACGCCGAGGTGCCGATCGAGATCGAGGTCGACACGCTCGATGGCCTCGCCGAAGCGATCGAGGCAGGGGCCGACGAGGTGCTGATCGACAACTTCAGCCCCGACCAGATGCGTGCCGCCGTCGCCGTGCGCAACGAGACGCGGCCAACCGTCGCTCTCGAAGCGAGTGGAGGGCTGACGCTCGAATCGGCGGCGGTCGTGGCGGCGACCGGGGTCGACTACATCGCTGTTGGCGAGCTGACCCACTCGGCGCCGATCCTCGACATCGGCCTCGACCTCTGAGCGAGCCGGCGAGCCGGCCGACGAGTCTGGGTTAATAGACGCCGAGCAGGTCGACGACGATCACGGTGTCGGTGCCCTCCGGCAGCCCGAGTTGGGGGTTGCCTTCGGGTCCGAAGGCGTCGTCAGGCGGGATCACGATCGCCCGGCGTCCACCGACTTGCATGCCGACCGCTCCCTCGATGAGGCCCGGGATCGTCTGTCCCTCAACCATCGGGATCTGCAGTGGTTCGCTGGACCACGTGGTGTCGAGTGCCACGAGCGTGTCGCCGCGGAACAGCACCAAGTGCACCACTGCGGTTTGGCCAGCTTCGAGCGTGGCCCCGTCACCGTCGCGCAAGTCGACGGTGGTGACCTCCGTTGCACCCTCCGACGGCTCGACGCCCGCGTCGACGGGCTCGTCCGCTGGGTCGGCGGGCTTCACCACGGCGCGCACGTCGACGACGAAGGTGAGGTCCTCGTTCTCGCAGATCACTTCACTACGAGCGTTCTCGCCGTAGGCGAGGTCGCTCGGAATGTCGAGCTGCACCTGGTCGCCTGCGCTCACGCCGACCAGTCCTTGTTCCCAACCCGGGATGACGCTTTGCGTGCCGAGTACCACGGGGAAGGGCTCGCGGTCGTAGCTGTTGTCGAACTCGAGGCCGTCGCGGCTGCGGACGCCGATGTAATCGACGATCACGGTGTCGCCTTCCTCAGCTGCCGGACCCGTGCCCTCGGTGAGCAGACTCACCTCGAGCTCGGACGGCAGCTCGCTAGGGATCGCCACCTCGGGCTTGTCGGGACTGGTCGGCGGCGGGCCGGCGTCGCCGAAGTCGGGCTCGGGCAGCGTGCCGCCGGTTTCGATGCATTCCGGCCCGGTCGGTGCGGTGTCGGCGGCCGTGTCGTCCGTCTCGTCCCCGCCATTGGCATCGTCGCCATCGTCCGGGCTCGTCGCCTCGGTGGTTTCGGTCGTGGCGTTGTTGTCGGTCGCGTCGGTCGACGAATCGTCGTCGCTGCCACATGCAGCAACGAGCAGAACGGCGGCAACGGCGAGGGGGAGCGTCCGGCGCATCGCCGGGACGCTACTGGCGATCAGGCCGTTGCGGACGGCAGGCGGCCATCGTGGGGGTACGCGGCCAGCCACTCGGCCTCGGCAACGCCGAGCGCAGTGGATGGTGGGCCATTCACGAATGGCCAGAGTTCCGCCGCGATCCTCCGATAGTTCCCGGTCGCACCGAGCTCGCCGAGGAGTGCATACAACCCGAGGTTGATTCGCTGGATGAACACGAACGCACGGGGAACGGTGGCGTACTGGCTGATCGGGCTACTGCGATCGAACGTGTGGCGCACGATCGAGTTGGCGTACTCGCGCGTCCAGGTCATCGTGCGGTCGCTGCGCACCGTGTCGTAGAAGTGCGAAAAGTACTCACCGACGTCGTCGGTCGCCACGGGTGCGTCCGGCTGCAGCATCCCCGCGGTCTCCAGGATCTCCCGGAATCGCTCGTCGTCGTGATCGACCGCTGCGGCCTCGACCATCGACGCAAACGTCGACAGCTCCGCGTCGGAGAAGTGCTTCACCAAGCCGAAGTCGAGGAACGTCACCGTGCCATCGTCGTGGAACAAGTAGTTGCCGGGGTGGGGGTCGCCGTTGAAGGTGCCCATTCGGTACAGGCTGCGGAAGACAAACCGGAAGATCACTTCGCCGGCGTGGTCGCGCTCGGCCTGCGGGCGACGCATCAGCTCGTCCCACCCGAACCCGTCGACGAGTTCGGTCGTCAGCACGCGATCGGTGGAGTACTCGTCGATCACCTCCGGGATATGGATGAACGGGTGGTGGCGGTAGAAGTCGCCGAAGGCGCGTTGGTTGTCGGCCTCGCGTCGGTAGTCGACCTCCTCGGTGATGCGCACTTTGATCTCATCGACCATCTCGCTCGGGTCGAGGCCGCCGAAGCCTTGCCGCAGCAGCGTGCCGAGCATGTCCGCGTTCGCCAGATCGGATGAGATCGCATCGGCGACGCCGGGGTACTGCACCTTCACTGCTACCGCCCGCTCGGTGCCGTGTTCGTCGCAGATGATTGCTCGGTGCACTTGCCCGATCGATGCGGCGGCGATCGGCTCGTGATCGAATTCGACGAAGCGTTCCTCGATCGTCGCCCCGAGCTCATCCTCGATCGTCGCGCGCGCCAGCTCCGGCGCCATCGGCGGCGCTTCGGTGCGCAGCTCGGCCAACGCCAACCGCAACGGCTCGGGGATGCCGTCGTCGAGGTAGCTGGCCATCTGGCCGAGCTTCATCAACGCCCCCTTCATCTGGCCGAGTTCATCGGCGACCTGTTGCGCCGTGGCCATCTCACGCGACCGATCGAGTTCGGCGCGCCGTTCTGCTGAGGCGAACGTCTTGCGCGCCGCCGTCGTGGCGTAGGTGCCGCCGACGGTAGCGCCGAGCCGGGCGAGGCGTACGTTGCGCTGTAGCCGCCCGGCGCCGACCGCCACGCTGTCGCCTGGTCGTCGCATCCAGCGCCATGTCGCAACGAGGCCGACCGCTGTGAGCAGCGCGGCGATCCAGCGTTTCATACGCGCTCCACCACCGAACGCACGGCGCGCAACAACGTCGGATTGAACTGATCGGCATGCGCCACGACGGCGTCGTGATCGGCATCGACGCGGTACGGCACCGCCCCGTCGATCAGCTCGAACAGCTGCGCCTGCCGACGGAGCGGGATCACCGAGTCGCGCATCGTCATCACCACCGACGTCGGCACGTCGACCGTGGAGATCCACTCGCGCGATGAGAACGTGCCGATCGCTCGGCCGGCCTCGAGCACGACCCGCCAATCGTGGCGCGATGCCTCGCGCACGGCCCACGGCTCCCAGATCTCGGCTCGTTTCTGGAGGTAGAACTGGTCGGTGAGCCACGTTCGTGCCTGTTCGGGGGTCACTCTGGCGATCGCCGCCAGGCCGGTCAGCCCGAGGAACCCGAGCCGTTCCTCGCGGCGTCCGGAAAAGAACGGTGCGGTGGCGCACAACACGAGCCCGTCGACGCGCTCGGGGTGGCGACGCCACAACAGCTGGGCGACGGGGCCGCCCATCGAGTAGCCGACAGCGATGAACCGGTCGATGCCGAGGATCGTCGCCACGTCGGCGACGTCGTCGGCGCAGTCCTCGAGGCGAAACGCCTTCTTCGGCCGCAAGCCGGTGCCATGCCCGCGGTGATCGAAGGCGATCACGCGGTAGTGCTCACCGAGTGGCTCATACGCGCGGAACCAGTTGAGGTCGGCGGTGGCGGTCCATCCATGGAGAAGAGCGAGCGTCGGCGCTCCGGGCGGGCCACCGAAGTCGCGCACCAAAACGGTGCCGCGGTCGGGGAGTTCGACGAATCGGCCGTGGGGGAGCGGCGGGACAACGAGATCGGTCGAGAAGTCGATGTCGACGCCGGTGTGGTCGTCGGCGAGGTCGCTCATCGAGTGATCAGGCGGGGTCGACCGAGAGCACGCGCACGGTCAGCGCCCCGTTCGGCGCGTCGTACGTGATGTCCTGACCCGCGGCGGCGCCATCGAGGGCGGCGCCGAGCGGTGACGACGGGCTGATCACGTCGGCGCCATCGACCTGCTCTTCCATGTTGCCGATCAGATAACGCTCGGCCATGTCGTCGCTATCGCCCTCGTACACCACCGTGTACACGAGGGCGTCGTCGGCGATTTCGGCGTTCTCCAACAGGTGCTCGAGTTGGCGGATGCGGCCTTCCATGTGACCTTGTTCGTCCTTGGCGGCGTGATAGCCGGCGTTCTCTTTGAGGTCGCCCTCTTCGCGCGCCCGCTCGATCTTGTTGGCCACTTCGATGCGACCGCGGGTGGTCAAGTCATCGAACTCCGCTTGCAACCGTTCGTATGCAGCGCGGGAGAGTTTCTGTGCTGCCATGGTCGAGCCAGGCTATCGGCCCCCGGATTCGCGCGGGTTGTCGCCGTAGGCTCGCTCGCCATGGCTCATGACATCGCAGTGATCGGCGGCGACGGGATCGGACCGGAGGTGATCGCCGAGGCGGTGAAGGTCGTCGAGGCGGCAGGGGTCGACATCGCCACCACGCACTACGACCTCGGCGGCGCGCGCTATCTGCGCGATGGCGAGATCCTTTCTGACGACACCCTCGATCAGCTGCGCGGCCACGACGTGATCCTGCTCGGTGCGGTCGGCACGCCCGAGGTGCCACCTGGGGTGATCGAGCGCGGGTTGCTGTTGAAGATGCGCTTCGACCTCGACCTGTACGTCAACCAGCGTCCGTTCGTGGGGACCGCGCCCGGCCACGACGAGCCGCACGACTTCGTGGTGATCCGCGAGAACACCGAAGGCCCGTACGTCGGCGAGGGCGGCGTCCTGCGCAAGGGCACACCCAACGAAGTGGCCACCCAGGGTTCGGTGAACACCCGTCTCGGCGTCGAGCGGTGTATCCGGTATGCGTTCGAGCTCGCCGCGAGCCGGCCACGACAGCACGTCACGCTGGTGCACAAGACCAACGTGCTCACATTTGCTGGCGATCTGTGGCAGCGGACCTTCGATGAGGTTGCGGCGGAGTACCCAGACATCGACACCGCGTACAACCATGTCGACGCCGCGTGTATCTACTTTGTGCAGGACCCGCATCGCTACGACGTGATCGTCACCGACAATTTGTTCGGCGACATCCTCACCGACCTCGGTGGGGCCGTATCGGGCGGCATCGGTCTGGCCTCGTCGGCCAACCTCAACCCGGCGCGGACCGGCCCGTCGATGTTCGAGCCCGTTCACGGCTCGGCGCCCGACATCGTCGGCACTGGTCAGGCCAACCCCACTGCGGCCATCCTCAGCGCCGCGCTGATGCTCGACTTCCTCGGCGAAGCCGATGCGGCGTCGCGTGTCCGTGCGGCCTGCGACGACGCAATGGATGGGGCGGTCGAGGGCTCGACCACAGACGTTGGTGACGCCATCGCCACCCGCGTGGGAGACTGACCCGATGCCCATCCAACCGACCGACAAGATCTGGATGAACGGTGAGTTCGTCGACTGGGACAAGGCGCAGGTGCACGTGCTGACCCACTCGCTGCACTACGGAACGGGCGTGTTCGAGGGCATTCGCGCCTACGAAACCAGCGACGGTCCGGCGGTGTTTCGGCTCACCGATCACATCCGGCGACTGTTCGATTCAGCGAAGATCGTTGGCTTCGAGATTCCGTACACCGTCGACGAGCTCATCGACGCCACCAAGCAGACGGTTGCAGCGAGCGGATTGCCGTCGTGCTACATCCGGCCCTTGGCATATCTCGGCTACGGGGAGATGGGGCTGAACACGTTGCCGTGCACCGTCGACGTGGCCATTGCGTGTTGGCCGTGGGGCGCCTATCTCGGTGACGACGCCTTGCAAAAGGGCGTACGGATGAAGATCTCGTCGTGGACGCGCCACGACCACAACACGATGCCGCCCGCGTCGAAGACAACCGGCAACTACGTCAACTCGTCGCTGGCCAAGGTCGAAGCGCTCAACGCCGGCTACGACGAAGCGATCATGCTGGCCCCGAATGGGCTCATCGCCGAATGCACCGGTGAGAACATCTTCGTCGCCCGGCAGGGAACGCTGTTGACCCCGCCGATCTCCGCGGGGGCGCTCGAGGGGATCACCCAGAACTCCGTGCACGTGATCGCCCGCGACCTTGGCTTTGAGGTGCGCGTCGACAACGTGGCGCGCAGTGACCTGTACATCGCCGAGGAAGCGTTCGTGTGCGGCACCGCCGCCGAGGTCAGCTCGATCAGGTCGGTCGACGATCGAGAGATTCCATGCCCTGGGCCGATGACGACGGCGATCGCCGAGGTGTTTCACCGGGCCATCCGTCGCCAGGAGGATCGTTACAAGGACTGGTGCGAAACCCTGTAACCCGCGGTTCTGTTCGCGAAACCAGGCGCCTCCCGCCTGAAATCCCCGGTTTTTCGGGAAAGAGGTGAACGCCCCGGAGTGCGCTCGGCCGAAACCTTGCACCCTCCGGGGCGTTGCGGTGGACAGATCCACCATCGATCGAACGTCGGGCGTTAGCCTTCGACTCGACCGATCACATCGCCCGTCGTGCTGACGCACGGCGGGCGATGCCGCGTATGCGGTTCGCTCGACGGTTTCCCGTCTCGCAACCCGATATGTCACTGGGTTCACGCTGACCCGGTTGCCCGTGCCAACGGTCCTGGTGCCAAGCGGAACCGCCCTCTCCGAGGCCAGTTGGGGTGACCCCAGATCCGTCGGCTCCGTTCCACGGCCCGTCTCCGACACAGCGAACCGTGCCGACTCGGTACCTCGCCGCATCCGCCGGTTGCCCGACGAATCCAGCAGGCCCCCGTTGCCACCGATCTCTCGGCGACCCGGTCTGACCTCACACCGCGCCGTGCTCCCGGTTTCCCGGGTACCCGGCTCGGCGCCGACCCCTCGTTGTCGTTGCCGCCCGAAGGCGACCTCGACCCGGTTGGGAGTGGTCGGTGGACCTTGTCCGTGCCCCCGCACCGCTTCTGACCTCCGTGACGCCGAGGGACGGGGCTTGCGCCCTCCTCAGCGTCCCGACGATCATGCGCTCGCTGGGACGATCGATAGTTAAGACCGCGCAAAACCCCAGGTCAAGAGGTATTTTCGAACTCACAGGGTTATCCACGAACATTTCTCGTTACCCCCAGGACACCGTGCGTCTTCCACCCGATAACCACCGTTCATGCACACGTTCGTGCACAGGTGATCGCTCCCATGGGCTCGCCCGCCTTGCGTTGTCGGCGCGACTCCGGTTCAATAGCTCCCGATGCACCGCCTGGCGATCATCATCATTTCGTAGAACACACGGCCCCGCCGTGTGTTCCAAAGCCGCCCGCCCGGGCGGCTTTTTCATTTCTCGGGCACGATCGAAGGAGCACCATGTCAACCGTCGAGATCTTCGACACCACATTGCGCGACGGCATGCAGGTGGAAGGCGTGTCGGCGTCAGTCGACGACAAGTTGCGCATCGCCGAGCAGCTCGATCACCTCGGCGTGCACTACATCGAGGGCGGGTGGCCCGGCGCCAACCCGAAAGACATCGAGTTCTTCGCTCGTGCGGTGAACGAGCTCGATCTGGCGACCTCCACCCTGGTCGCCTTCGGCTCGACCCGGCGCCCGAAGGGCAAGGTCGACGACGACCCGACGCTGCGCAACCTGCTCGACGCCAACACCGCTGCGGTGTGCATCGTGGCCAAGAGCTCGCGGTACCACGTGGAAGAAGCGCTGCGGACCACGCTCGATGAGGGCGAGGCGATGATCGCCGACTCGGTGCGTTATCTCCACGGCGCTGGTCGTCGGGTGCTGGTCGATCTCGAGCACTTCTTCGATGGCTTCCGCGATGACCCCGAGTTCTCCTTCCGGGCGCTCGAAGCCGCCGTGGTCAACGGTGCCACCCACCTCGTGTTGTGCGACACCAACGGCGGCACGCTCCCCGACGAAGTCGGACGAGTCGTCGGCGAGGTCCGCGGCCACGTCGGCAGTGACGTCACCATCGGTATCCACTGCCACGACGACACTGGCTGCGCTGTGGCCAATTCGCTGGCAGCGGTACAGGCCGGGTCACGGCACGTGCAGGGCACGCTGAACGGCCTCGGTGAACGCACCGGCAACACCAACCTCACCACCATCATCCCCCACCTGCAGGTCACGCTCGGCTACGAGTGCCTGCCCGACGGGCGCCTCGACCGGCTCACT
>JBCBSO010000068.1:0-11137 GCA_039819205.1 Actinomycetota bacterium | reverse complement strand
CGGACAGTCGCCGGTCACTCGGACGACCGTGTCGGCGCTCGCCACAGAGTCAACGGCGGCGACGAAACGGTCGAGCACATCGGTCGGGTGGCCGCGCACGACGCTGGTGCCGTGTGATGCAACCACCTGAGCAAGCTCGTCGTCCTCTTCGAGTGTTGAGGTGGCCAACACGATCTCGTCGACCGACGCTGCCGTGCGCAACCGCCTGAGTACCCACTCGATGACGGGGATGCCGCCGAGGTCGGCGAGTGACTTGCCGGGTAGTCGGCGCGAGCCCATGCGCGCCTGCACGATGGCGACGGTCGAGGGCATCTAGCTCGGCGTGAGCGCCCGCTCCAGTGCGGTGACGACCCGGTCCTGGTCGTCGTCGGACATCGTCGGGAACACCGGCAGCGAGAGGAGACGCGCGTACGCCCGATCGGTTGCCGGACACGCTGCGGCCAACCCACGGTAGATCGGGTGATGGTGGATGGGTACATAGTGCACTTGGACGGCGATGCCGTCGGCGTGCAGGCGGTCGTAGACGCCGCGGCGATCGTCGACGCGAATTGGATAGATGTGATAGCCGTGCCCGTATCCAGGCGGCGCGGCCGGCGGAAGGTCGATCGGGAAGCTGGCCAGCAACTCGTCGTATCGAGCGGCGATCGCCTGACGGCGAGCAATGAAGTGGTCGAGCTTGCCGAGCTGACTCAGCCCGAGTGCGGCCTGAATGTCGGTGAGTCGGTAGTTCATCCCGAGCTCAGCGACCTCGTAGTACCAGCCGCCTTGCGATTCGTCCCGAATGGTCCCGTGCGATCGAAAACGGCGAAGACGCTCCGCCAGCTCGGCGTTGTTCGTGGTGACCACCCCGCCCTCGCCGGTGGTCACCGGCTTCACCGGGTGGAACGAAAAACAGGTCATGTCCGAATGGGCGCAGTTGCCCACGGGGCCGTCGGGCGTCCATGCGCCGAGTGCATGGGCGGCATCCTCAATCACGACGGGCGGACGTGCCGATAGCGCCGCCAGATCGACCGAGAGTCCGGCATAGTGGACCGGGACGAGCGCATCGAGGTCGCTCGGAATGGCTGTCGTATCGAGGTTCAAGGTCGCTGGATCGATGTCGATCAACTCGACCTCGGCGCCGAGGTAACGCGCGCAGTTTGCCGAGGCGACGAAGGACAGCGCCGATGTGCCAGATGTCTGCCCTGGTCCGAGGCGTGCCGCCGCGCAGGCTCCATGGAGCGCAGCGGTCCCGTTCGCGTACGCAACGGCATGCTCGGCGCCGACTCGCTCGGCGAGCGCGTGTTCGAAGCGTTCGATGGCCGGGCCCTGCGTGAGCCAATCGCCCCGCAACGTCGCCGCGACTGCCTCGACATCGTCATCGTCGATCGTTTGCCGGCCATACGGCAGGCGCGTTGCCGGCCTAGGTGGATGCACCCGGTGCAACCTCGGACGTGATCAGCGCGCGGAGCTGGTCGACCGTGAGGAACCGATCGTTCGTGGCGCTGTCGTACGAGAAGCCGGGGTCGCAGTATCGGCCCGGGCGCTCGCTGCTGCTGTTGCGGAACTCATCTGCATCCCACTGCGGCCAGCTCGGCATGATCACGAAGTACGAGTCGAACTCGATCGTCGAGTACGAGTCAGTGCTGGTGATCATCTCCTCGTGCAGCTTCTCTCCCGGACGAATGCCAACGATCTTCCGTTCGGCATCGGGCGCGATCGCCGCAGCGACGTCGATGATTCGATAGCTCGGGATCTTGGGGACGAAGATCTCGCCGCCCCACATCCGGTCGAAGGAATCGAGGACGAAGTCGACCCCCTCTTGCAGCGTGATGTTGAACCGGGTCATTCGGTCGTCGGTGATCGGCAAGACGCCAGACGACGCGCGCTCGCGGAAGAAGGGGATCACCGAACCGCGGCTGCCCATGACGTTGCCGTAGCGGACAACCGAGAAGCGGACGTCGCGCTTGCCGCGGAAGTTGTTGGCGGCGACGAACAGCTTGTCGGACGCGAGCTTGGTGGCGCCGTACAGGTTGATCGGAGCTGCGGCCTTGTCGGTCGACAGCGCAATCACTCGCGCGACACCATTGGCCATTGCGGCGTTGATCACATGCTCGGCGCCGAGGATGTTCGTCTTCACCGCCTCGAACGGGTTGTACTCCGCTGCCGGGACCTGCTTGAGCGCAGCGGCGTGGACGACGACGTCGACACCTTCCATGGCGCGGGTGAGTCGCTGCTCGTCGCGGACATCGCCGAGGAAATAGCGCATCGTGTCGTCGTGCGCGGCGAATACCGGATCGTGCTGCATCTCGAACTGCTTGAGCTCGTCGCGGCTGAACACGATGACCTTGGCGGGACGTGAGCGGTCGAGGACCGTGCCGATGAAACGCTTGCCAAACGAGCCCGTGCCGCCCGTGACGAGGATGGTCGTTCCGTCGAGGTTCATCTGAGATTCAGTGCAGAGTCAGCGCCGACGGGTTTCGTCGGGAACGCCATGCTACCGACTCCGTTCCGGCGACCTGAGGAGCGCGTCCGTTGATCGGTACGCTCGCTGAGCCCTCCCTATGTCTCGCAAAGTCACGCTGTCTGGTCTGCGCAATCAGAGCCATGTCGTCTATGCCGCATCGTGGCTGCGCCACGCTGCTGCGCAGCACGGTCCACTTGCGTTGGTCGTCGTCGATGGTGGCGAGGGGAAGCGGCCGCAGTCGATCGATCGCCTGCGCCTGATCTCTCCCGAGATCGAGATCGTCACCTCGCATTCTGCTGATCGCGGTGACCACGACTACGTCTCGATCGGGACCCCAGGGATCAAACCGTGGTTGCGGTTGCGGCGGGCGTATCCCCGCGACCGGTTTCGCACGGTGACGATCGATGAAGGTCTTGGATCGTTCGCTACATGGAGGCAACGTCGACGAGCAATCCTCCGTGAAGGTGGGTCGGAGCCAGCGGCGACCGTGCGCGCCATCAGTCGCGACATCGCCGCACGGCGGATGCCGGCCGAGCAGTGGCGGCTGTTCATCCACAACGCTGACGGGTGGTCGATCAGCGATGCGATCGCTGCTGAGTACCGTCGGGAGGGACCGCGTACAACGGCGACTCGCGACGTGGTGTACCTGAGCCAACCGTGGGTGGAACTCGGTTCTGTCCCAGAAGAACCGTACGTCGCCCACATCACCGCGGTGGCCGAACAGGTCCGCTCGTTGGGCTGGCGGTTTCGGGTTCGGCCGCACCCGACCGAACAGCACGACCGATACGCGCCGTTCGACCTGATTGCGAGTCGGGGACCGGCCGAACTCGACCCCGACGTGTTGGCCGCCACTGCGCTCGTCGGCGAGAGCACGACGGCCCTGCTCAACCTCTCAGCCATCCACGGCATGCCAGCCGTCCAGATCCGCGGACCGGTACCACAATTCACCCAGGAGTGGCTCAGCGACGCGCAGCGGTCGCTGTTCCGACAGTTCCTCGGTGGCCCGGTCGAGACCGAGCATGTGGCGGCGCGATTGGCCTCATTGACGGGAGTCGGCGATGCGTGACGCAGTGCCGAGCAACCGCTGCATCTGGCTCGCTGCACGCTGAATCGCAACGTCGGGCGGCCCGACCACACCATTCGTCGCGCCGACCATCGAGGCGTGCCAGAAGTCGGTGCCGTCGTCGTCGATGCGCCACGTCCCGAGCTCGGTGGGATGGATGGCGATGGTCGGAGTGCCGACCGCGGCGGCCAGCTCGGTCGGAGTCGTACCGACGCCGATGACGGCCGCGCATGCGCTGACCGTTGCCGCGGCTGCCTCGAAGTCGTTGCGCAGGTCGACGCCATCGAGAAACGTCATCGAGTCGCCGAAGTGACGCAACAGTGCTGCACGTTCGTGTTCGGTGGCGTCGTGCTGCAGACAGACGAAGTGTCGTCCCGTCGACGCCAGCGGCGCCAGATCGTCGACCTGTACGAAGTGCACCGAGCGCGACGGGGTCACGAACTCCGAGCGCCAGACGATTCCAACTGCATCCGATGGCACACGCTGCCTGGCTCGTTCGCGCGCCGCACTCGCCGTACGCAGGTAGCCCTCTCGGGGCGGTTGGCCGATGGCGAGCCGTTGTATCGATCGAGTGAGCAGGATTGCCGATGCTGATCCGGCGGCGCGTGAGGCGGTGTGGTCGAGCAGGTCGTAGAACGCGCCCGACCGGGACGCATCGGCGAGAAAGCCGAACCGAGGCCGACCGGATCGTCGCTGGGCGGGAACGAACTCGATGGTCGGGAAGGATCGTTGCAGCAGCGAGACCAGTCGCGGGTCGCATGTCGCGATGACGCGCTCGGCGTGCTCGGCCACGGTGGCGTACAGGCTGGCGGATGTGATTTCGTCCCCCGGACCGTCTTGGGCGATCACGCACACGTGTTGGCCGTCGAGCTGAGTCGTATCGGGACGCAGCAGCACGCGATCGCCGAACGCCGCCTGTGCTCGGCGACGGTCGCCGACGTGGAGGTAGCTATCGAATCCGGCTGCGAGGTCGCCGAGCTGGAGGAGAGCAAGGTACTGGACGTCGTCGAAGGCGGGACGGAGACGGGCGCGGCCATCGCGCAATCGACACACCTCGAGCGCCGCTCGTTCCTCGAGCAGCATCCGTGCCGCGAGCTTCTCGGCGTCCCAGTGGCGCGAGGATCCGATCAGCGTCCGCAGCACGCGTCGTGAGCGGCGAAAGTCGCGGGCGATGTAGTACGCGCCGGCGAGATGGGCGCGTGTTGTTGTCGAGCCCCGCTCCTCCAGTTGTGCGTCCTCGGCGATGGCGATTGCGTCGTGTGCGGTGCCGAGCTGGAGTGTTGCGTCGACAAGAAATGCTGGGTCCGTCGATTCCATGCAGCGGTCGAGCACCGTGCGCTGAGCGTCGAGTGCACTCTGACCATCGAGCTCGAACCGCCGTACGAGTCGTTCGATTCGTCCGGGAGGGCGCAAGTCGCTCCACGCATCGGCAATGGCCCGAACCTTGTGTTCGTGGCCCATGTCCCACGATGCGTCGAACATCATGAGCGACACGTCGCTGTCTCGCGACGATTGGTGCTCGACGACGTCGAGCACCTGCTGCGCCCGGCCCGTGCGGATCAGCGCGTCGAGACACCATGGTGTCGGTCGCACTCCGCGCTCGTTGCAGTCACTTGCGACCAGGTCGGGGTTGCCGCGTGCGAGCTCGAGCGCTGCGGACGCACGGTCGTTGGTCGGCAGTGTGGCGAGCACTCTCTGCGCGTGTTCGGGCCGGTCGACGGCGAGCAAGAGCGTAAATGCGAGCTGTCGATGGCGCGTGTGTCGGCTTTGTTCGAGCGCCGCAACGTGACCATCGAAGAACTCCACTGCGCCAGCAGCCCGGGCGAGGTCCCCAAGCCGTCGAAGACCCACCTCAGACAGGGGCTCATGCACCCGTCCGAGCCCGATGAGCGGCGCGGTAAGGACTCCGCCGGCTCGTGCGTCACTGCGGACGAGTGCCTGCTCGCACCACTCGACGAGCGTTGCGCGGAGGTTGAGGATGTGTCGCCGTATCGGCCTACGCACCGGCTCGGTCTTGGTCGTACGCCTCGAGCACCTCGTCGACAGGACCGTCTTGGATGAGTTCGCCCTCGCGCATCCAGAGGCACCGGCTGCACGTCTGTCGGATCTCGGACAGGTTGTGGGTCACCATCAGCACGGTCCCTGCGTCTTCGCGAATCTGCTTGATGCGGTCGAGGCTGCGCTGACGAAAGTCGCGGTCGCCAACGGCGAGGGCCTCGTCGATCAGCAGTACGTCCGGGATTTGCAGCGTGGCGATGGAGAACGCCAAGCGGGCACGCATGCCCGACGAGTACGTGTTCATCGGCCGGCGCATGGCGTCGCCGAGTCCTGAGAAATCGGCAACCGTCGGGACAAGTGCTTCGACCTCGTCGCGCTCCATCCCCATGGCGAGTCCGCCGAGCATCACGTTGCGGTACCCCGACAGTTGGGGCTTGAGCGCCGCTCCGACGCCGAGGAGGTGGGGTTCGCCGCGCACGAGTACGCGGCCTGCGGCAACTGACTGCAGGCCGGCGATCGCCCGCAGCAGGGTCGACTTGCCGGACCCATTGGCGCCGATGACGCCGACCGCTTCGCCGACCTCGACCGTGAACGACACATCGCGAACGGCGTGAATCACCGTGGATCGGCGCGATCGGAACCCGCGCCCAAACAGTTCTTTGGCGTTCAGTACCTGGTCCTCGTAGACGCGGTACTTCACATCGACGTGTTCGACGGACAGGCTCAGCGGCGGCGCACCGCCGGTGAGTGAGGCGCGGTTGACTGCGGTCTCAGTCACGTGCGTACCGCTCCTCTGCGGCCCGGAACCACAAGAATCCACCGATGAAGATGGCCACCGTCCATGCCAGCGCGGACAGGACGAGCGACTCCCCGAGGGACCCGCCCATGATCGACCATCTGCCGAGTTCGATGTAGCAGTACATCGGGTTGGCGATGAACAGCCATTTGAGGTCCGGTGACACGTAGGCATCCGCAGCGAATATCACCCCAGACGCGTAGAGCAGCAACCTGAAGATGAAGGGCAGGATCTGCGTCGTGTCGCGGAAGTGGGTGGTGACACGGGCAGAGATGAAGGCGGTCCCCGTATTGAAGAAGAACTGCACCGCCAGGATCAGTGGCAGGAGAAGCCATGTCCAGCGGAACTGTTCGCCCGTCAACACCGCCATCACGTAGATGATCGCGAAGGTCGGCAGCGAGGTGAGCGTCTCGGTCAACGAGCTCGTAACCGGCAGCAACGCACGTGGAAACCGGATCGCCTTCAGCAGTCCGATGTTGCCGATGATGCTGTTCGCTCCGGTCACGGTGATGCGCTGCGTGTACTGAAAGATGAACAAGCCGATCGTGAGAAACAGCATGAAGTTCTCGACGCCGCGGGTGGTGTCGAGCAAGAGTCCGAAGATCAGGAAGTAGACACCGATCGACAACGCCGGGTTCAACAGATGCCAAAGGTTGCCGAGCACGGTAGTGATCTGCCGTGCCCGCAGCTCACTCGCCGAGACGTACCAGGTGTACTGCCGCCGGGCCCACATGCGCGACAGATATGGCCCGAGTCGATCTGTGGCGTGAATGTCGCGGAGCTCGCTCGTTTGGGCGAACTCGACGGTCGTCGACATTCGGCGCATGTTACCCAGCAGTTCGTGCTGAACCGGGCCGCGTGGCGCTGGGACCGTAGCCTTGGCGCCGTGCCCGACGACTGTCACATCGACTGGGTGGTGCTGACTCGTGGCGACCGACCCGACGCGCTGACCAGGGCAATCGCGTCGATCGTTCGTCAATCCAACTCGTCGGTCGTCCTCGTCGGCAACGGCGTGACCGACGCTGGCGAGCTGGCGGCGCCGAGCGATGACGTCGACGTAGTGCGCAGTCCGGAGAACCTGGGAATCCCGGGCGGGCGTGACCTCGGTGCGTCAAGGTCATCGGCAACGCTCGTTGGCTTTCTCGACGACGATGCCGAACTTCATGATGCGGTCGCCAGTTCGGTCCAGCGGTGTTTCGCCGAACGTCCACAGCTCGGAGCGGTTTCGCTTCGTCTGGTCGACGAAGGCGGGACCTCGGCAACTCGTCACGTCCCACGGCCGGGTGGGCGAGCCCCCGAGCGCAGCGGTGACGTCGCCACGTTCCTCGGTGGCGCATCGGTCATTCGTCGGACTGCCTACGACGAGGTCGGTGGCTATTTCACCGAGCTCTTCTACGGTCATGAAGAGGTGGAGTTGTCGTGGCGGTTGATCGATGCCGGCTGGTCGATCGAGTACCTCGCTGACGCCACCGTGTTCCACCCGCGGACCGAGATCTCGCGGCACGCCGAGGGGTGGCGCCTCACCGGCCGGAACCGAGTGCTGATCGCCCGGCGAACGTTGCCGTGGCCCGTTGCCATAGTGCATGTGCTCACATGGCTTGCCCTGGGGTTCATACGGGCGGGGGATCGCCGCAATCGTCGGGCATACCTCGATGGTTGGCGCGATGGTTGGACGGTCTCAATACACCGACGGCCGATCCGCTGGTCGACCGTGTGGCGGCTCACCCGCTTGGGTCGTCCGCCGGTGATCTGAGCAGCCCGGCGAAGACACCGGCGGCCCACGTGATATGGATCGTCGGAACGACGATCGCCGCACGCCCCGAGCGGAGCACTGCTGCAGTGCCAACGAGATAGGCGGCCGGAAGAACGAGAAGTCGACGCCGTATCAGGCCGGCTGCGCTGACCAACACCAGTCCGCCGATCGCCAGTGGCGGGACCAGCTGACGAAGCCGCGCCGAACGTGGGTGCATCCGCAGCACGACCGACTTCCAATAGCCGTACTCGTAGTACTGCCGGGCCAGAGCTCGCCAGGTGCGACGGGGTCGGTAGCCGACCGCCAACTCGGGATCGAACCACACGTCGTTCCCGGCAGCACGCAGCCGGATGTTCAGTTCGTAGTCCTGATTGCGGATCAGGCGCTCGTCGAAGAGGCCGACCGAGGTGATCGCCGATCGGTCGAACACGCCCAGGTACACCGTGTCGACGGGGCCTGACGCGCCGCCGAGGCGATATGTCGCCCCGCCGGTGCCGAGCCACGACGTGGTCGCTGCGGTCACTGCCTCCTCGAACGGCGTCTCGGGTTCTGGAACCTGCATTCCGCCGACGTTGCCGGCGCTGGTGCGACGGAGGGTTTCGACCGCACGCGTGATGTAGCGCTCGGACAGGTGGCTGTGACCGTCGACGCGCACCACCACCGGCGCCGAACCCGCACGAATCGCGGCGTTGAGGCCGGCCGGGGTGATGCCGGCCGGATTCGGCACCACGGTGACGTCATCGCCGACGTCGGACGCGATCTGCGCGGTGCGATCGGTCGATGGCGCAACGGCGATGTACACCCGGAGGCGGCCCGGGTACTTCTGGGCGCGGATCGAGTCGACCGCACGCCTGAGGCCGTCGGCCTCATTTCGCACGGGCATGACGACGTCGACATCTGGCCAGCCAGGATCGTCGCGCCAATCAGCGGCAGGTAGTTGCTCAGACACGCCGGGAGAGCACAACCCAGACGGTGCGCACGAGGATCTGCACGTCGATCACCAACGACCAGTTCACCAAGTACTGGATGTCGTAGCCGAGCTTGTACTCGGGGTCGGTGCCGTAGCGGCCGTGCACCTGTGCGAGTCCCGTCAGACCGGGTGGCAGCTCGTTGCGGCGCACATAACCGGGAACCCGGCGGACGATGTCGGCCACCAGTTCCGGACGCTCCGGTCGAGGCCCCACCAGCGACATTTCGCCGCGCAGCACGTTCCACAACTGCGGGAGTTCGTCGGCGCGCATCGCGCGCATCCACTTGAGTGAGGGAATGATGCGGTCGTCGTCGAGCGTGGCCAGTCGGGGACGCCCGTCCTCTTCGGCGTCGGGCACCATGGTGCGGAACTTCACACAGCGGAAGACCACGCCGTCCCGACCGACGCGATCCTGGCGGTACAGCACCGGCGATCCGCCGGCAAGGCGCACGTAGAGCGCCAGCAGGGCGACGATTGGGACCCAGATCGGTGCCAGTGCAAGGACCAGCACCAAGTCGAACACTCGCTTCAGCCGTACTTTGTGCATCGGCACGGTGTGCGCCCGCAAGGGCACGAACGGCATCCCGCCCACCTGACGGACGGTCTTCAGGCCGAGCAGTGTCTCGCGGGCGCTGACCCGCTGGAGGAAACCGATGTCGGCATTTTCGAGCGAGTTGAGCGGTTCCGGATAGATCGAACCGAACGCGGTCACGTCAAGCAACAAGACGTCGGTGGCCTCACGCTCGGTGACGGTGCGCGTCAGGAGGTGCGGAGACCTCACTCGGCCGACCACCCGCGCGTCGCGGTCGCTGTCGGCGAGGTGCTCGGCAGCGAGGTCGAGCGACTCGGGCTGACCGACCAGGACGACGCGCGGTGGACCTTGACGCCGGCGCGCCAGGGAGCGGGACAGGTTGCGGTTGGCGACAAGCACGAACGAGGCGAGCAGGAAGAACACGGCCAGGTTCAGCCGGGGCATTAGGTACCGATCGAGTACCACGAAGGCCAGGCCTTGCACGGCCACACCGACCGCGGTCGCCAACAACACGCGGGGTAGCCACGGCCGGCGGCCGAGGCGCGGCTCGCGTTCGTACAAGCCGGCGAAGTAGTTGACCGTGAGGTGGATGCCTGTGGCGATCGTGAACCCGACGAAGTAGTGCGACAGCGGATAGGTGTCCCAGTTCCAGCCGAAGCCGAAACGGACGAAGCTGATCGCCACCATCAACGCATACAGCCCGATCGCATCGAGGACTCCGAGGAAACGGAACCCGTGCGACCAGAGAAATGACAGCGGCCGACGGAACACGTTGGCCAGCACCTCGAGCGCGACCGGGAACGACCTCGGCGCCGTGGAGACGCGCGGATTCCGAAGCGCAGCCATCGCACTCGCGAGCGTACTGCCCGCGCGGCGGATCAACGGGGGCGCTCCGAACCGGCTGGTAGCGTCCTGCGGCGATGTGGGACCCGGCTGAGCGGACCGCCGACGCCGGCCTGCGCCCCTCGCCCGAATCGACCCAGCACCGCCTCGATGCGGCCGCCGAGCGGGCGCACGCGGCAGCGTTGGCCGCCGCTCAGATGCGCCGCTCCGCCGATGCCATGCGGCAACTCGGGACGCGCGACGTCAGCGAGCTGCTCGGCGCGTTGGCCGATGCCGAGGCACGGGCCGCGGCAGCTGAGGCCGAACTCGATCGATTGCGCGCCCTGCCCGAGTTGAAAGTCGGCCAACGAGTCCGTCAGCCCGTCGCTGCGCTCGCCCGCCGGCGGAGCGACGTCGGGGCCCCGGCCGCGCCGGCGTCGACCCCCGTTGTTCCAGCGACGGCTGGGCGAGCGACGGCACTCGTCCTTGTCCGTAATCGGCGACACTCGCTCCCCGCCGTGGTCGCGTGGTTGCGCGCCAACGGAGTCGAGCGGATCGAGATCGTCGACAACGCCACGTCTGACCCGCTCACGCTGCGGGCAATCGAGCAGTCGGGTCTCGCCGTTCATCGACTAGAGGAAGACCTCGGTGATGCAGCACCGTGGGCTGCCGGCGCGCTTGTCGACCAACTGGTCCGGGGCGTCGTTCGTCGGCACGGTGTCGTCGCCGACCAGAAGCACGGGCCCATCGAGGAGTG
>JBCBSO010000067.1:0-11153 GCA_039819205.1 Actinomycetota bacterium | reverse complement strand
CTCTACTGGCGGGTGACCAACGACAACGACGTCGACGTTGCGTTCACCTGGAATGGTCCGGGCGACGAAGACGGCGCCGGCGTCGCCACCGCCGCATCGCGTACGTACTTCACGACGCAAGACGCTGGCGGCGCAAACACCACCATCATCAACTGGGACAACCCGGCCGATGGTCCCGATTCGAAGACCAAGGCGCACAGCAACGCCGACTGCGTGTACCACGTCGACTTTGCGAAGGCCTGGAACGGCGACGCCGCTCCCGACCTCGACGGCGCCGTGCTGTTCACCGCCACGTCGAGCCTTGGTACCGCGGAGTGCACCTCCGATGACGGCGCACTGAGTTGTACCTACCCGAACGATGGCGCCGACCTCGAAGTGCCCTTCGGTGAGACCTACTCGGTGACCGAAGTCGCCGTTGACGGATGGACCACCACCGCCGGGACCGGCAACGGATTCACGGGCATCGAGGGCTTCGACGAGGGTGCGTTGCCCGACGAACTCGTGTACGTGGTCGCCGACGACCGTTTCTGCATCAACGATGGCCAGCAGCTCGAGAAGTACTGCACGCACACGCTGATCAACACGGTCGATGTCCCCGAGACAACGACCACGACGACGACCGAGCCGGAGCCGGAACCCGAACCGACGATCGAGTTCTCGGCGCTGGCGCCGGTGTGCATCGGCGACTTCCCGTACGTGAGCTACAGCGTCGTCGGCGACGGGATCGACCCTGACGCGCTGGTCACGCTGAGCTTCTTCTTCGACCCCAACGAGGATCCGGTCGCGACGTACGCCGATCAGCCACTCGAAGGGTCCGTGCTGTGGCCGGGCGCCTCCGAGATGCCGCCCGACTGGCCCGGTTGGGAGGAGGCTGCGGACGGCAGCTGGATCCCCGACACGGTGACGGAGGAGAACCTGTGGCGTGAGCAGGGCTTGCTCGTCGTCGCCAGCGTGAACCCGACCGTGAGCGACACCGTTGGCTACCCCGACCAGACCGACGCCTGCGACACCCCGCGTGGTGTGCTCGGCTCCGGCACGACCACCACCTCCACCGTCGCCCCGGCGCCGACCGTCCCGCCGACCCCGACGGTGCCCCCTGGTGGCGGCCTCCCCGAGACCGGCTCGTCGTCGATGCCGATCGCGCTGATTGCCCTGGCACTGCTCGGTGGCGGACTCGGGCTTGTGGTGCTCGCCCGTCGAACGGCGACCATTCGCTGACAACGAACAACGACGCCACTCGCAGCATCGAATACATTCACGCCATGGCTCGATTCGGCCGTGTGCTCACGGCGATGGTGACCCCGTTCGATGAGCACGGCGAACTGGCCGTCGATCAGGCGGTACAGCTCGCCCGGTGGCTCGTCGAGCAAGGCAACGAGGGTCTCGTCGTTTCGGGCACGACGGGCGAGTCGGCGACGCTGTCGATCGACGAGAAACTGACGCTGTTCGAGAACGTCGCTGCTGCAGTGACGGTCCCGATCATCGCTGGCACCACCGGTTCGAACACGCGCATGGACATCGGCCTTACCGAGGAAGCGTCCAAGCTCGGCATCGCCGGCATTCTCGGGGTCTGCCCGTACTACAACCGTCCGTCGCAGGCCGGTCTCGAGGCGCACTTCCGGGCGATCGCCGGGTCGGTTGATCTCCCCGTGGTGCTGTACGACATCCCGATTCGCACCGGACGCAAGATCGACTCAACAACGCTGGTCCGCCTGGCCAACGACGTGCCCAACATCGTCGCCGTGAAGGATGCCGCCAAGAACCCGGGGGCGACAGCGGCGGTGAAGGCCAACAGCCCGAGCGACTTCGAGATCTATTCGGGCGACGATCCGATGACGCTGCCGTTGATGGCGATCGGCGCCGTTGGCGCGATCGGCGTGGCCACCCATTGGTGCGCTCCCGACCACGTGGAGATGTTCGATGCGTGGGCGCGCAGCGACATTGGCGCGGCGCAGCGGATCAACGCTCGGCAACTCGAGTCGTTCGAGTTCGAGACCAGCGATGAGGCGCCCAACCCGGTGCCGTCCAAGGCGATGTTGCGCACGCTCGGGCACGATGTCGGAGAGTGCCGGTTCCCGATGGGTCCGACACCACACGGCCTCGAGGACGCCGCCCGCGCGGTGTACCAGCGCCTGGTCGACGCTCGTGGCTGACGCGGCGACGCTCGGCGTCGAAGTCCCGGTCGACCTCACGGTGCCCGTGCGCGTCGTGTTCCTTGGCGGGCTCGGCGAGATCGGTCGCAACTGCATGGCGATCGAGCAGGGCGCCGCCGACGATCCGGATCGCACGATCATCCTCATCGACTGCGGGCTGATGTTCCCCGATCCGGGGATGCATGGGATCGACCTGATCTTGCCCGACTTCGGCTACCTACGCGACAACGCCCAGCGGATCTCGGCGCTGGTGCTCACCCACGGTCACGAGGACCACGTCGGTGCGATCCACTTCCTGTTGCGATCAGACGACGGGATCGGTGACCTGCGCAGCGAGCCGCTCCCGATCTACGGCTCGGCACTCACGCTCGGCATCGCGGCCAACCGCATCGAGGAGGCGCGGATGATGGACCGCGTCGACCTGCGCGAGGTCGGCGACGGCGAGTTGGTCGACATCGGCGACCTGCGCGTCGAGTTCATTCCGGTCACCCACTCGGTGCCCCACGCTCACGCCATCGCCGTGCACACCACCCAGGGCGTCGTGCTGCACTCGGGTGACTACAAGATCGATCTCACGCCGGTCGACTCGCGGCGCACCGACCTCGCCCGCATTGGTCAGCTGGCCAAGGCACCTGGCGTCCGTCTCCTGATGGCCGACTCGACCAACGCGGAAGAGCCGGGCTTTGCGCCATCGGAGACCAGCGTTGGCGAGGTGTTGCACACGTTGTTCGCCGAGCACCGCGAGCGGCGGATCATCACCGCCAGCTTTGCTAGTCACCTCCACCGCATCCAGCAGATCGCCGACGCGGCGATCGCCGACGGCCGCGTCGTCGCCACGCTCGGGCTGAGCATGAAGAAGAACGTTCGTCTCGGCCGGGCGCTGAAGGTACTCAACATCCCCGAGTCGTCGCTGATCGACATCGAGCAGATCGATGACTATCCGCCCGGCCAGGTGTGCGTGATCTCCACCGGGTCGCAGGGCGAGCCGATGTCGGCGCTCGGACTGATGGCCCGTGGCGAGAACAAGTTCTTGAAGCTCGGTGATCACGACACGGTCGTGCTGTCGAGTCACGCCATCCCCGGTAACGAGAGCAACGTCAATCGTGTCATCGACGGGTTGCTGCGGCTCGGCGCCGAGGTCGTCCACTCCGGGGTGAAGGACGTGCACGCCACGGGCCACGCCCAAGCCGACGACATCAAGACGTATCTGTCGATCGTCAATCCCGAGTGGTTCGTGCCAATTCACGGCGAGTACCGGCACATGGTGGCCAACGCTCGCCTGGCCGAGCTGATGGGTGTGGGCCGCGATCGTGTCGTGTTGTGCGAAGACGGCGATGTGATCGAGTTGTCGTCGCGCGGCCTCGACCCCGTCGGCCGCGTACCCGCCGGCTACCTCTACGTCGACGGCATCGTCGGCGATGTCGGTCAGGGCGTCTTGCGCGACCGACAGAAGCTCGCCGAGGAAGGCGTGGTCGTGGTGGTCGTCACCGTCGACGTGCAAACCGGCAAGGTGCTCGTTGGGCCCGAGATCATCACCCGTGGCTGGGTGTACGCGCCGGAGGCCGAAGACCTGCTCGACGAGGCCTGCGATGCAGTCGCCGATGCGGTCGAAGGTGCCCTTGCCGACGGCGTGCGCGACGTTGAAGCACTCGAGCGCGATGTGCGCCGTGCGGCAGGTCGGTTTGTCAGTGAACGCACTCGCCGCCGCCCGATGATCGTGCCCGTGGTAATGGAGGCATGAGGGTGATCGACGCGTGACGGTGATGGCAGCCCGATGACTGCACCACTCGACACGCTCGTACTCGGCGCGGCCGATGTCGCCGCCATCGTCGACCAGGTCGGCCGCGACGAGCTGATCGACCTGATGATCGCCCGGTTGCGTGCCCGTTGCGCCGAGCACTCGGCCGGCACCACCGAGGTTCGTGCCCGCGACGGATTCCGCTACGACAAGCCTGATCTCGGGCTGATCGAGTGGATGCCGACGCACGAGGCGGGCGGCCCGGTGGTGGTCAAGATGGTCGGATATCACCCGGCCAACCCCGTTCAGCGCGACCTGCCATCGGTGATCGCCACCTCATCGATGTGGGATACCGATACCGGTCACCTGGTGGCCCTGGCCGACGCGACGCTGCTCACCGCGCTGCGCACAGGTGCCGCGTCAGCCTTGGCCACCGATGTGCTCGCCACCGATGGCCCGATCACGCTGGGCATCGTCGGCCTCGGCGCACAAGCGGTCACCCAGTTGCACGCGATCAGCCGTGTGCGTTCGATCGAGCGAGTGATTGCGCTCGACACCGATCCTGAGGTTGCCGCGTCGTTTCCCGAGCGGGTGGCGTTCTGTGGCGTGCCGGTCGAGGTCGCCCCGCCGGAGCTCGCCGACACCATCGCCGGTGAGGTCGACGTGTTGTGTACGTGTACATCGGTCGATCTCGACGCCGGTCCGGTGATCGGCGATGTCGCCCCTCGTCCGGGACTGCACGTGAACGCGGTCGGTGCCGACTTCCCCGGCAAACTCGAACTCCCCGGCGGCTTGTTGACCGACGCCTTCGTCGTTCCCGACATCGTCGATCAGTGCGTACTGGAAGGCGAGTGCCAACAGGTACCCCGCGAGCGCATCGGTCCTCCGCTTGCCGAGATCGTCCGCGACCAACCCGAGCACCGCTCGCGGCGCAACGATGTGACCGTGTTCGACTCGACCGGCTGGGCCGTCGAAGACGACGTGGCGCTTCGTTTGCTCGTGGAAACCGCACGGGCGCGTGGGATTGGCCGCCGGATTCCGATCGAATACCTCCCGACCGACCCCTACGATCCATACGCGCCGCCGCGCTGAATCTCACACCTCATCACCATGTCGTCACGACCATCTCCCCAGGATCTCGTCAAGATCGCCATCGTCGGCGCGCTCGTCGCCGTGTTGACCCCATTGTTCTTTGCTCATCGCGCCTATCACCGCTGGCGGTCACGCCGGGTGTCGACCACCGGCGTCACCACGATCCCGCGCGTGTCGCTCGCCGACCGGTCGCTGGCTGACATCGTCGACGGCACCGAGCCCGTCATCATCGAAGGGCTCGTCGCCGCATTGTCGCTGCCGCGCACCCCCGACGTCGCCGGCCTGCGGGCACTGGCGACGACCAACTCCACCACGTTCCCCGTCAAGGTGCACAAAGACCACTCGCCGTACTTCTTGTACGTCGGTGACTACGGCGCCGAACTCGACCGCGTTGAACAACACGACCTCGACTCGTTCCTCGACGCGATGTTCGTCGACGGACCCGCCGATGGCGAGTGCACCTACCGGCTGTTCTCGACGCGCGACCTCGACGGTGAGGTCGGGTCGATCATCGGTGAGTTGGCTACGGCCATCGAGGCGCACACCGGTCGGCGCGCCGAGCAGGCGGCGAGCGGGCTGTGGATCGGCTCGACGGGTGTCACGACACCGCTGCACCACGACGCATGGACAGGAATCCTGTTCCAGTTCGAAGGCGCCAAAGATGTGGTGATGTACGGCCCGGACGACCGCCCGAACTTGTACTTCACGTCGCCATATGCGGCCACCGACCGGTGGAGCATGCTGCCGGCGCGCAGCCGCGATGCCGAGGTCGACGACTACCCCGATCTCGCCCAGGCGCGCCGGTGGGAGGGGCGCTTGGAGGCCGGCGACGCGCTGTACATCCCGCCGTTCTGGGCGCATGAGGTCGAGGCCCTCGAATCGAACATCTCGATCCCGTTCCGCTTCGCGACGCGCCCGGTCGACTACGCCAATCCAGGATTCCTTCGGCCGGCGTACGAGATCCTGCACGGCAAGCTCGCTGCGCTGCGGTGAACCTGGCTCCGCTGGTCGCGGCCATCTATCGACAACACGTCATCGAGTACGCCGCCGAACTCGGCAGCCATCGCGATGCCGACGCTGCACTGATCGAACGCACCACGGCCGCGGCCGCAACCTGTCGCCGCATCGGGGAGCAGACCGACATCGAGCGGCGACGAGTGGACGGTGCGCTCGTCGACGCCGGCCTGGCGGTGAACGCGGCGCCCGGCGGACCGCAGCAGCACCACACGATCGACGTGCCGGTGGCCGACGCCGACGAGGCGCTCGCTGCGGCCGCGGCGCTACGGCCGCTCGGATACGCGCCCTGGGAGTCGTGGTCGAACGGCGCGCTGGCGTCGTATCGCCGGTTTGGCGCTGAACTGGTCGTCGCCCATACCGACGACTGGACGTCGGTGGTGCGCCTTCGATGGACGAGCGCGCGAACTGGCACGGTGGCGCGGGCGCTGCGTCCGACTCCGGCCGACTGGGACGTGATCGATCTGCCCACCTGGGCATGGCCGGCCTACTCGGCGGTGCGCGCCGGCCGTCTGCTCGCCGAGCGCGCCGGCTGGCGAGACCGCCACGCCGCTGGGATCGGCCCGTACCTGGCAACGCCGGACTCGCTGATCGACCCGCTGCTCGACGTGGCGGGCGTCGGCCCAGATGATTCGCTTGTCGACCTCGGTTGCGGCGATGGCCGGTTGGTGGTGGAAGCCGCCCGTCGCCGTGGTTGCCGCGCCCTCGGTGTCGAGCACGACGCGACCTTGGTCGAGCTCGGTCGCGCCCGCATCGCTGCGGCCGGCGTGGAGGATCGGGCGACGATCGTGCACGGCGACGCACGCACCGCCGAGCTCGGCGAGCCGACCGTGGCGCTGTTGTTCCTGCCCGCCGTGACCGTCGGTGACATCGTCGAGGTTCTGCGCGCCCGCTGTCCGGCTGGCGCCCGGCTGATCGCCCACGAGCAAAGCCCGCTGCCGGCGTCGGCGCCACAACCCGACGCCAGCATCCCGGTGATCGCTACCGATGCCCTCACCGTCGCTCACACCTGGACCGTGTGAGTGATGGACTGTGACAGATGGGGTCTGACCCCAACTGTCACAGCTAGAGGCCGAGGAGGCGGGCGATGATGTTCTTCTGGATCGAGCTGGTACCGGAGTAGACGAGCCCACCGACGGCGTCGCGCAGGCCGCGCTCGACCTCGAACTCCGACACGTATCCCTTGGCGCCGTGTAGCTCGACGCTGCCGAGCGCTGCTGCGATCCCGGCCTCGGCGCCCACGAGCTTGCCGAGCGCGGCAGCCATAGCGAACTCGTTGCCGGACGCATGGGCGAGCGCCGCACGGTAGAGGAACAGCCTCGCCGTCTCGTGTTGGCGTTTCATGTCGACCAACTGATGCGCCACCGCCTGGTAGTTGGCGATCGGCTGTCCGCCCTGTTCGCGCGCCTTGGCGTAGGCCACGGCTTCGTCGAGCTGGCGTTCCATCGAACCCACCTGGGTGGCGAACACGAAGGCCCGCTCGACCTCGATGATCGAGTTGAAGATGCTTGCCCCAGATCCCTCGCGACCGATGATCGAGTCAGCCGGCAGCACCACGTCGTGGAACACGATGTCGCAGAACGGCGTGGTGCGCATCCCCATTTTGTCGCGGTTCGGCTGGCGCTCGACACCGTCGGCGTCGAGCGGCACCAGGAACGCCGACACGCCCCATGCGCCAGCACTGGGGTTGGTCTTGGCGAACACCACCGCCACGTCGGCGACCGAGCCCAGCGTGATGTAGGCCTTATGGCCGTTGAGGGTGTAGGTGTCGTCGGCACTGCGCACAGCGGTGGCCGCGTGGGCGTAGGCATCCGATCCGGTCTCGGGCTCGGTCATGCAGAACGCGCCGTACGCCTCGCCGCGGATCAACGGGCCGAGCCAGCGGTCGCGCTGGGCGTCGGTGCCGAAACGCACCAGCACCTCATGCGTGCTGAGGATCTGGCTGCCAATGGCGAACGACAGCCCCTCGTCGCGGCAGCCCTTGCCAAGGCCTTCGAGCGTCAGCAGCGTCGTGGCCCAATCGCCGCCACCACCGCCGAACTCGGTCGGGACGCGTACCGCAAGGATTCCGCGTTCAGCGCAGCGCCGCCAGTCGTCGGCCGCGAACCGCGAGGCCAGCTCGTCGCCCACGCGATCGCCCTGGGCCAGCTCGGTCGCCGCAAACTCGGCAACATCGGTCTTGATCGGATGCTGCGGGTCGGCCATCGCCGCCGCAATCGGGGCGAGTTCCATACTCATGTGGGCCCACTCATGTCGGTTGGGAACGCAGCAACAGGCGACCGTACTCGTCGACGTCTTTCCACTCGTCTTGGAAGTCGTCGTTGTTCCACTGACCAAGACCGGGGTAGAACACGCGGCTGCCACCGTGGCCGGAGAAGTTGGCGCCGTTCCAACGTGGGTCGGCAGGTTCGTCGACGCGTTGGTAACGACTGTCGCTCGACAGTCGACACCGTCCCGTGGTCGACCGGTTGTCGAGCGCACCGTGCAGCATGTGCATGCCGAAACACAACACGTCGCCGGGTCGGAAGTCGGTGCTCAGCCAGCGATTGCCGTACTGCTCTTGCACCACGACCGGGTCGGCGTCGAGCCACTGCAAACCATCGCGGTCGGCATCGGCTTGCAGGTAGCCCTGGTGGAGGCGTTCGGAGCGGTGGCTGTGCTCCAGCAGCATGAGCGCGCCCTCGTGGCGGTCGACGCGGCCGAGCGGAATCCAGCTGGAGTAGATGCGGCTGGTGCCGCGGTTCATGTAGGGCCCGTCGCAATGGAACCCGCAGCCCTCGCCCGGTCGCACGAACCGCGGCCACCGCATGTCGAAGCTGCGCACGTCTCCACCCAGCAGCGCCCGGTGGACGGCGAGCACCTCGGGGGCATCGGTGACGGCGAGGTAGGCCTCGCCGGTGCGGACGCTCTCGGAGAACGCGCGGATGTTGGCGGAGGGGACCGCCCGTCGATCGCCGGCGATCGCATCGTCGATCGGTGACCGGTCGTCGATCTCGCCCAGGATGGCGTACTTCAGCAAGACCTCGTGGCGTGCCCGTAGGACGACCTCCTCGTCGAGCAGCGCACGAAAGAACAGGTAGCCCTGCTCGTTCATCGTCGCCCGCAGTGCCTGCTCGTCACCCAACAGGTCGTTGGCCGGTTCGAGCTCGCCGAAACGCTGCTCTGACTGGTCGACAGTGTGGTCGTTCGCGGTGAGCTGCATGAGAAGGGTGCTGGGAGGAGTTCACATACGGTGCCGACCTCGGCTACGTATGTCAATTCGTGGTGCTCGCCGATTTTGCGCGTCCGAACTCACTTGCCGGTCTTGTCGATCTGGCGCGGCTCGCACAACTGGGCGTCGACGTGGACGGTACCGCCATCACCGACGGATCGGCATCGCTGAGCTGGCGCGACTTCGATCGGCGCATCGGGCAGCTGGCAGCGGTGCTCGTGGCTGGCGCCGTTCGACCCGGCGACCGCGTGGCGGTGCATCTGGCAAAGTCGGTCGACTCGTTCTGCGCCGTGCACGCCGTTCTGCGCGTCGGCGCGGTGATGGTGCCGCTCGATCCGCTCGCGCCGGTTGCTGCGGTGTCGACGGTCGCCGCCGATGCCGAGCCGGCCGCACTCATCACCGATGCCCGCGATGCCGTGTTGGGTCCGCTGATCGACCAGCTGCGTCCGCCGCTGGTGGTGTTGCCGACACGCGACAACCTGCCCGACGTGCCCGCAGAGCACCGGGCAGGAGCGACGGTGACGGCGGATGCGATCGCCGCCGCCGATCCGCTCACCGCGCACAACGACGATGGCGCGGACTCCGTTGGCCCCGACGATGCGGCGTACATCATCTACACCTCGGGCTCCACGGGCCGGCCGAAGGGCATTGTGCACACCCACGCCAGTGCGCTCGCGTATGCGCACGCCGCCGCCGAGCTGTATTCGCTCACGCCTGCCGATCATCACGCCAATATCGCGCCGCTGCACTTCGACCAGTCGACGTTCGAGTTGTACGCCGCTCCATTGGCTGGCGCGTCGGTGCTCGTCGTGCCCGACCCGGTGATGCGTTTCCCGGCAAGCCTCGCTCAGCTCGTCGTCGAGCAACGCGTCACCGTGTGGTACTCGGTGCCCTACCTACTCACCCAACTCCTCGAACGCGGCGGCCTCGACGAGCGTGACCTCTCCTCACTTCGGTGGGTGCTGTTCGGCGGAGAGTCGTTCCCTCCTGCGGCACTCGCTGCGCTGATGCAGAGAGTGCCGACCTGCCGTTTCTCCAATGTGTACGGCCCGGCCGAGGTCAACCAGTGCACCCACTACGAGCCCCAGTCGCCGCCCGACGCGACGGTGCCGATCGGCCCCGCGTGGGCCGCGGCGAGCGTGCTCGTGGTGGATGCGGACGGCGATCCCACGAACGCAGCCGAGGTGACGGGCGATGCTGCCGGTCAGCTGCTGGTGGCCTCGTCGACGATGATGCGTGGATACTGGCGGCGCGACGATCTCACCGAACGAGCCGTGGTCCGCCGCGGCACCAGCCCCGAGACCCCCTGGTATGTCACCGGCGATCTGGTGCGTCGCCGCCCCGACGGCGACCTCGAATTCCTCGGCCGGGCTGACAACCAGGTGAAGGTGCGCGGCCACCGCATCGAACTCGAGGCGATCGATGCCGTGCTGCTCGACCAGCCCGGCGTGGCCGCCGCAACCGTGGTCGTGGACCGTGCTGGTGACGGCGACCGACTGGTCGCGGCGGTAGTGGCCCACGATGCACCGATCGATGAGCGGGTCATGCTCACGGCGCTTCGCCGAGTGCTGCCGAGTTATGCCGTGCCCAGTGTCATCACCTCGGTACCCTCTCTGCCACGGACCGGGACCGGCAAGGTCGACCGCAATGCGGCGGCGACGATGCTCGACCCCGGCCGTGAGTGACCGACTTCCTCCCCTGATTGATCCTCGCCTGATTGATGCCTGATTGATATGGAACGCACAGACGCCGCGCCTCCCGCTGCTCTCACCCAGCGGCTGATCGACTTCATCCACTCCGACGTGGCGCTCCACGACGAACCGATCGATGGACCGACCGATCTGTTGATGACCGGGCTGGTGGACTCACTCGGCGTCGTGGTGATCGTCGACTGGCTCGAACACGAATGCGACGTCACGATCGATCCGGCCGACGTGGTGCTCGA
>JBCBSO010000066.1:0-11190 GCA_039819205.1 Actinomycetota bacterium | reverse complement strand
CCTCGACGTTGGCCGCGCGAAACGCACGGCGACTACAGAACAGCGTCAGGCACTCGCGGCAATGCACGCCACGTGTGCCCATCCGCACTGCAACATGCCGTTCAACTCCTGCCGCATCCATCACCTCGACTGGTGGACGAGAGATCTCGGGCCGACCGACATGGACAATCTGGTCCCGGTGTGCGAACACCATCACCACGAGGTGCACGAAGGCGGCTGGGGTCTCACGATGACCCCCGACCGAGTCGCCACCTGGACCCGACCCGACGGCACCACCTACTGGAGCGGATCAACCATCGACCGCCACCAGCCAGCGGCCTAAGGGCTCGTTGAACGGCTACGTCAACGCACGCAACTGAAGCCGCGCTACTCGACCCTGCAAACGGGATCGTTCAGATCTCGCGGTACCAGCCTGTCGCGTCCACCAACTCGGGTGTCGCGAGGTCGGCGAAGTCTGGCTCGCGCATGTCCGCGCCCTCGCCGCTGTGGGCAGCCATGAGCTCGGCGTCGGCGTTGCGCGGGTCCGGCAACACAACAAACAGTGCGCACAGCCCGAGCACGATGATGATGCCGAACACGAAGGCGGCCGTCACGGCGAGCTGCACGAAGAAATCCATAGGCCGACCGTACGGAGGCGCGCCTACGGCCGACCTTGCGCCGACCCGAACGCTGTCTGAGGGAACGTGATTTCCTCCGACGGAACCGCACCGCGTGTGCCATGGTGATCGCATGTCCGCGGTCGATGTGATTCTCGACGTTGGGGCGAAACACGGCGAAGGCCCGGTGTGGGACGCACCAAGTCAACGCCTTTGGTGGGTCGACATCGTGGGCGAGCAGCTGCACGAGTTCGATCCGACGTCCGGCGACGACAGATCGTGGTCAGTGGACGGCCAGCCAGGCGGCGTGCTCATCGCCACCAACGGTGCACCGGTCGTGTACGCCCCCGACGGTCTGCGCCTGCTCGACATCGACACCGGCGACACTCGGCCACTCGTCCCTGTCGAGGCCAACGACACCGGTACACGGGGCAACGACATCACGGTCGACTCGCAGGGCAACGCATGGGCCGGGACGATGGCGTACGACAAGCGTGCGCGGGCCGCGCACCTCTATCGGATTCGGGCGGGCGAGGCGCATTCGGTCGTCGACGGCCTAACGATCTCCAACGGGCCAGCGATCGACGAAGAGCGCGGCCTGCTGTACCTCGCCGACACTGCGCTGGGCATCATCGACCGATTCGATCTCGACGTCGATCAGGGGTTGCTCAGCAACCGCCATCGTTTCCTCGACGTGAGCGCGCATGCCTGGTGGCCCGACGGCATGACCATCGACACCGACGGCGGGTTGTGGGTCGCGCTCGGCAACGCTGGCGAGGTGCACCGCTACGAACCGTCGGGCGACTGTTCACACCGGATCGCACTGCCGACCACTCACCCCACGTCGGTGGCGTTCGGCGGCGCGGACGGCGGCGACCTCTACATCACCACCTCATGGTTCGATGTGCCCGAAGCCGACCGCCCCAACGAACCACTCGCCGGGGCCCTCTTCGTCTTCCGCCCAGGCGTCACCGGCGCGGGCCAACCGCGCTGGCCACTCCCCCGCTGACGCACTCATTCCGGCTGGACTGCGGTCACGATCCATGTTGCGCTCGGCACCATCACGCCGTCGTCACCCGAGAAGGGCTCGAACTCGCCCTTCAAGCGCTCGCGGAACTCACCGGCGGCGGCGGGGTCCTCGCGGGCCAGGGCGGCGACCGGCGGCATCAACTGGAAGATGAAATCGGCCGTGTCGTCGAGATCGCTCCCCAGCGCCACCGGGGTACTGCGACCAGCGATCTCCACATCGTCGTAGCCAGCACTGTCGAGGACCGAGCGCAGACGATCGGCATCGGCAAGCGAGAACGGGCCGGGCGCCGTCGGATCGGCGCCAAAGGGCATATCGACGAACTCTGCAGCGATCCGCAGTGGCGTCGACGCCCACGGGTTGTCCGCCGGCGACTGCCAACACACGAAGCCGAGGCGACCACCCGGCTTGAGCGCGGTCCGCATGTTGGCGAATCCGCTGGCTGCGTCGGCGAAGAACATCACGCCAAACCGTGAGTACAGCGCATCGGCATCGCCGGCGAACTCATCGACCATCGCGTCGGCGACGCGCAACGTCACGTTCGGCAATTCGTGTTGGGCGACCAAGGCGGCGGCACCTTCGACCATGGTCGGGCTGATGTCGAGTCCCGTCACGCGTCCGCCATCGCCAACCCTTCTGGCCAACTCCACGGTCGTGCTGCCCGCACCACATCCGATGTCGATCACGTGCTCGCCCCGTTGCGGTTCGAGGGCGTCGATCGCCGCCACCCCATGCTCACCGGCCTGCTGATCGAATCGCTCCCGTGCGGCGGTCCACATGTCGCCGGCGATTGTCCAGAACTCCGCTTGTGCCTGGTTGTCGTCATGCACGCTCACGGCGCACCCCCTCATGTCGGTTCCCGAACCGGTTTCTTGTCGGCTCTGGTGCCACATGTACGTCGGCCGAGTCCCCGCGTGTCAACAGATCACATCAACACCGCCGGCTTGACATCTGGACGCCGCTCAGTCTCTGACAGGGCGCGTGGCCGGTCGGTCCACTAGCTTCGCCACCGACATGGGGGTGTCGATCGGGGGGATCGCAGCGCCAAATTGGTGGCGACACGTCGAGCCGTATCTGGCCGCCGTGGCACTGCTTGGCGTCCAACTGATCTGGTTCGGCATGCCTGCCGGCGCATGGGTCCGCGGCATCGTGCTCGGCCTGCTCATCGCGCTCCTGGCCGTCGGTATGGCGCTCGTGTATCGGGCCAACCGGGTGATCAACCTTGCCCAGGCCGATCTCGGATTCGTCCCGACATCGCTGGCGGTCGGACTGATCGTCTTCTCCGGCCTGCCGTATCTGTTCGGCTTCGGTGTCGGACTGGCGGCTGCACTCGCGTTGGGCGTCGTGGTCGAGCTGGCGTTCATCCGCCGATTCCGCCACGCGTCCCGGCTGGTGCTCACCGTCGCCACGATCGGAATCACCCAACTGCTCGCCGTCCTGGCTGTGCTGACGCCGCGCATGTGGGGCCAGAACGCCGCCTCGCAACGCATCCCTCCCCCGGTCGACTGGAAACTCACGATCGGCACCTTCATCCTCAACGCCAACGACCTGATTGCACTCGTTGTTGCGCCGGCGGCGATGGTTGCGGTCGCGTGGTTCCTCGGCGGTACCACGCTGGGCACCGCAGTGCGCGCCGCTGCCGAACGCGGCGATCGGGCCCGATTGCTCGGCATACCGGTGGGATGGTTGTCGACCCTCGTCTGGTCGCTCGCCGCTGGACTGTCCTTCCTTGCGCTGTTCCTGCGCGCCGGCATCTTGGGCGTCCCCCTCGGCACCGCACTCGATGTGACGTCGCTCGTCCTGGCCCTCTCGGCGCTGGTGATCGGCCGCCTGCGCAACCTGCCCGTCGTGGCCGTCACCGCAGTGTCGCTCGGCCTACTCGAGTACGGCGTGTCGTGGAACGCGTCGAGCCCGCTCCTCGTCACACCGATCGTCGGCGGTTTCGTGCTCCTCGCGCTGCTCGCCCAACGGCGCTCAGCATCGCGGGCCGACGACGACGGATCGTCGTGGGCGCTCACCGACGAGGTCCGACCGCTCGACGCCGCGACGACGAGGCTTCCCGCCATCCGGGCGATGCGCGCCACTATCGGATTGTTGATCGTGGCTGGATGTGCGGCGATTCCGTTGATCATGCGGGCCGACCAGATCATCAAGGCCTCTGCGGTCGTCGCCTTCGCCATCGTCGGACTGTCACTCGTTGTGCTCACCGGATGGGCCGGGCAGATCTCGCTCGGCCAAATGGCCTTCGTCGGCGTGGGCGCAGCGGTGAGCGGCAAGCTGACGCTCACCTGGAACGTCGACCTGTCATTGTCGATCCTGATCGCCGGTGCCGCAGGTGGTCTCGCCGCGCTCGTGGTCGGCCTCCCGGCGCTGCGATTGCGCGGCCTCTACCTCGCCGTGACCACGCTGGTGTTCGCCCTCGCCGTCACCTCATGGCTGCTCAACGACAGATTCTTCGAATGGGTTCCCCAAGAGCGGCTCGAGCGGCCGCCGCTGTTCGGCCGGATCTCGGTCGACACGCCGACGCGCTACTACGTGTACAGCCTGGTGGTGGGCGTGTTGGTGTACATCGCGCTGCGTGGAATCCGCTCGAGCCGAACTGGGCGAGCGATCGTCGCGTTGCGCGAAAACGAACGCGCTGCGCAGGCGGTGGCAGTGCGCCCGGTGCCGGCCAAGCTCACCGCGTTCGTGATCTCGGGAGTGGTCGCCGGAATCGCCGGCGGGCTGTACGTGCACCTCGTGCGCAGCTTCGACATCGGCACGTACGGCGTCCAACAGAGCATCGCCGTGTTCACTGCGGCCGTCGTCGGGGGCCTCGGCGCACTCTTCGGCGGAGTGCTCGGTGCCGTCTACCTGCGCGGGACCGGTTGGTTCATCACGGCCGAGGAGTGGCGGCTCTTGTCGTCGGCGGCTGGCGTGCTGCTCGTGCTGTTGATCGTCCCCGGCGGTCTCGCCGGACTCGTCATCCAGCTCCGCGATCGATTCGTCACCATCGTCACGGGACGAGCACCCGGTGAGGCTCCCGACCGGGGCGATGATCCGCCGCCGCTCCCCCACGTGGAGCCACCCGGCGGCACCCGCCCCGATCCGACAGCGACGACAAAGACAACAACAACGGCGACAGCACCAGCGACGGCGACAACACCAGCGAGTGCCAGCGACGCCCAGTCGCCAAACGGCAGCCCGCATGTGGTCGCCGACCCGGCCGATGCTGCGACGGCCGAGCCGTCATCATCGGCCGCGCCGTCATCGCAGACCCACGACCGGCAACCGACCGAAGAGCAGCAACGGACATGAGCGTGGGGTCGAGCATGCGCGGGTTCGCCCATGGGGTACGGCACCCTCGGCAATGGCTGCGCGAGATCTGCGGCGGCGAGGCCGCGTTCCCGTTGCTCGTGCTGTTCGGCCTCAACGCCGTCGACGAACTCGACCGCACCGCGTTCGGCATCCTCCTCCCCGAGATCCGCGAGGCGTTCAGCATCGACATCCAAACGGCGCTGTCGCTGGTGGCCCTCGCCGCCGTCGCCGCGTTGGCACTACAGGTGCCCATCGCCCAGTGGGCCGACCGCTCCAAGCGCATCCCGATCGTCGTTGGCGGCGCGCTGGCGTGGGGCTTCTTCTCCGGGATGACCGGGCTGGCCACCGGCCTCATCCTGCTGACCATCGCCCGCTCGGGCTCGTCGCTCGGCAAAGCGGTGATCGACCCGACACACAACAGTCTCATCGCCGACTACTACCCCATCGAATCGCGCAGCCGCGTCTACAGCTTCCACCGCGCCGCCAATGCTGTCGGCGCGTTCGTTGGCCCGCTCAGCGCCGGCTTGCTCGCCTATGCGTTCGGCTGGCGAGTGCCATTTCTCATCTTCGTGATCCCCACCGCGATCTTCGCTCTGTTGGCGATGTCGCTGCGCGAGCCCACGCGCGGCCGCTGGGAACGGCAGGCCACCGGCGCAACTGCCGAGGTCGTCGACACCGAGGAGGAAGCGCCCTCGTTTGCCGAGAGCTGGCGCACGGTGCACAAAGTGCAGTCGCTGCACCGCATCTGGTGGAGCCTGCCATTTCTGGCCACCGCCCTGATCGGCTTCGTCACCCTCGCCGCGCTCCTCTACGACGAAGAGTTCGGTCTCGACGAACGCGCCCGAGGCGTCGCCGCTGCCGTCGCCGAGCCGTTCGCGCTTGTCGGCTTGGTGATCGGCGCCCGCGTGGCCACGAAGCGATACATCGGCAACGTCAAGGGGTTGATTCGCTTCGTCGCCACGGCCGCCTTGTTGTGTTCGGTGGCCTCGGCCGGCTTCGCCCTCGCGCCGAACGTGTACGTGGCCGTGGCGCTGAACTGCGTGATCTCTGCATCGCTCGCGGTGGTCGGGCCCGGCGTGCTCGCGGCCCTGTCGTTGGCCATCCCGCCCCGGGCTCGAGCAACCGGGTTCTCCGTCGCCTCGTTGTGGATCATCCCCGGGCTGTTGATCCTCCCGTTCATCGGGTGGGTTGCCGACACCTGGTCGATTCGCATCGGCATGCTCGTGATGTTGCCGATGTTCATCATCGGCAGCCTGATCTTGCGCAGCACCGCCGATGTGATCGATGGCGACATCGCCCAGGTCTGGCAGTCGGCAGCGGCGCGTTCGGAAGTGCTCTTCGATCGGCGCAACGGCACGAGCAACCTGTTGCTCGTGCGCGGCGTGTACGCCGGATACGACGGCCGTACGGTGTTGCGCGACGTCGAACTGCACCTCGATGAAGGCGAGGTGATCGCGCTGTTGGGCACCAACGGTGCCGGCAAGTCGACGTTGCTCAAGTCGATCAGCGGCATCGTCGAGGCCGATCGCGGCGCCATCGTGCTCGACGGGCGCGACATCACTCACGCGCCGCCCGAAGAGATCGCCGCCCTCGGCATCGTCCAGATGCCGGGCGGCGCAGGCGTGTTTGGGTCGCTCACCGTCGGCGAGAATCTCGAGCTCGCCGGCTGGACGAACCGGCGCGACGACGCTGGTGTGGCGGCGGCGCGCGCCGAGGTGCTCGAGATGTTCCCGGCATTGGCCACACGCCTCGATGAACCGGCGGCCAACCTGTCGGGCGGACAGCAGCAGATGCTCGCATTGGCGATGAGCTTCATCATGCGCCCGAAGGTGCTGCTGATCGACGAGCTGTCGCTCGGGCTCGCCCCGGTGGTCGTCGGCCAGCTGCTGCCGATCGTGTCGCGCATGGCCGCCGACGGCGTCACGGTGGTGCTCGTGGAACAGAGCGTCAACGTGGCGCTGACGGTCGCCGACCGGGCGTACTTCATGGAGCGCGGTGAGATCCGCTTCGACGGCCCGACCGCCGAGTTGCTCGATCGACCCGACCTGCTGCGATCGGTGTTCCTCTCCGGAGCGGCCGACGGTGGCGCCGACACCGTCAGCAACGGTGCGCACGCCGACGCCAACGGAACCGACCCGCCGAGCAACGGAACCGATGAAACGGTCGCACTGGTCGACCACACCGACAACGTCGACGCGGTAACGGTCACCAGCGATCACCCGGCGTTGGCGGTCGACGGTTTGGCGGTGAGTTTTGGTGGGATTCGCGCCGTCGCCGACGTCGGATTCCAGGTGGCACCGCGCGAGATCGTCGGGATCGTCGGCCCCAACGGCGCCGGCAAGACCACGGTATTCGATCTGATCTCTGGATTCACCCCCGCCGACGCCGGGCGCGTCGTATTGGCCGGACGAGACATCAGTGCGCTCCGCCCCGCCGACCGCGCTGCAGCGGGACTCGGTCGCAGCTTCCAAGACGCCCGATTGTTTCCGGAACTGACCGTGTCGGAGACGCTGGCCATCGCCCTCGAACGATTCGTCGCCAGCCGCAGCACAACGGTTGCCGCACTGCACTTGCCCTGGGCATTCGAGTCCGAGCAACAGGTCGCCGCACGAGTCGACGAGCTGATCGAGCTGATGGGCCTTGGGGCATACCGCAACTCATTCGTGCGCGAGCTGTCGACCGGCACACGCCGCGTGGTCGATCTGGCCGGGCTCGTCGCCCACCGGCCCACCGTGATCTTGCTCGACGAGCCCACATCGGGCATCGCCCAACGCGAGGTCGAAGCACTCGCCCCGGTTGTCCGTCGCCTGCGCGACGAGATGGGCGCCAGCATCGTCATCATCGAGCACGACATTCCGTTCGTGTCATCGATCGCCGACCGATTGATCGCTCTCGACCAGGGAACGGTCGTCACCACGGGTCCACCCGACGACGTGTTGACGCACCCCGACGTGGTCGAGTCGTACCTCGGCACCTCCGGTGCCGCTATCGCCCGTTCGGGGGGAAGGGGATAACCGTGCAACCAGCACAAGCAGGAGACGACTCATCGTCGAGCGGCAACGCCGTTCGGAAGTGGGGTCCGATCGGGGCGATCGTGTTGATCGTCGCCGCGGTCGTCGGCGTGATCGTGGTGTCTGGGGGTGACGACGATGACGACGGGGAGTCGACGGCGACAACGTCTGCGGCCACGGAACCGACCACGGCCGCGACGACGGCACCGTCTGAGGAGACCACGGCAACGACTGCACCCGCGGACGACACCACTGCCACTACCGCTGCACCGGACGACGGCGACGGCGATGGCGGGAGCACTGAGATCGTGTACCCGCTGACGTTCAGCGAGGCCGAGGAGCAGGGCATCGAGGTCGCCTGGGATGATCGCTGCGACACCGACACGGGCCAGTTGGCGATTCCCTGGTTCTTCGCCCCCGACTGCTACGCACCATTCGCTGGCGACAATGGCGGCGAAACCGCCGCGGGCATCACGGGCGACACGATCAAGGTGGTGTACTACCTCGGTCCCGACGACGACCCGGTGCTGAACTTCATCAACGACGCAATCGCCAACGACGACACCAACGCCGACGATGCAGCGACGGTCGAGGGGATGACCGAGCTGTTCAACACCTACTACGAGCTCTACGGACGCACGGTCGAGCTCGAGGTGTTCCAAGGCAGCGGCATCTCCAGCGATGAAGTGGCGGCGCGTGCCGACGCCGTACGCATCGCCGAAGAGATTCAACCGTTCGCTGTTGTTGGTGGACCAGTGCTGACCAACGCCTTTGCCGATGAGCTCTCGGCGAACGGCATCGTGTGTCTCGGCTGTACGCCAGGGCAGCCGCAGGAGTGGTACGCCGACCGCGATCCGTACGTATGGAGTACGGCGATCGGTGCGCTGCAGAGCCGTGAACACGTCCGCGAATTCATCACCAACCAATTGGCGGGAGGGAACGCTGAATTCGCCGGCGACGAGAACTTCCAGGGCCAGCCACGGACCTTCGGCCACATCTACCTGGAGTCGAGCGCCGAGTCGCAAGTCAATGCCGAGGTGTTGATCGATGGGCTCGCCGCCGACGGTGTGGAGATGGCGCAGGTGCAGTCGTACATACTCGACCCAGCATCGCTGCAGGCGTCTGCCGCTCAGATCATCGCCCAGATGAAGAATGCCGGGGTCACCACCGTGATCCTCACGGCCGATCCCGTCGGTCCACGCGACCTCACCCGCGAGGCCACCGCGCAGGAGTACTTCCCCGAGTGGGTCATTGCCGCCCCTGCGCTCGTCGACACCACGGCCTTCGCCCGTACGTACGACCAGGAACAGTGGGCCAACGCATTCGGCGTCAGCCACAACTGGTTGCGCACCCCGCCTGAGCAGACCGGCTTCTACCGCCTCTACGAGTGGTTCAACGGCGCACCACCCCCGGCCGACGACACGATCGAGGTGCTGATTCCGTCGTTGTCAACGATGTTCGCGGCGCTGCAGCAGACTGGCCCGGACCTCACCCCCGAGACGTTCCGCGACGGAGTGTTCGGGTTGGCCTCCGACCCGGCGATCACTGCCCCGTTCCTCACATGGGGCGAAGCGGGGATCTGGGACGATCCGGACTACAACGGCGTCGACGATGCCGTCGTGGTCTGGTGGGATCCGAACGCCACCGGGATCGACGAGATCCGCAAGGAGGGCCAAGGGATGTACCAGTACGCCGACGGCGGCGCCCGGTATCTCCCGGGTGAGTGGCCAGCGGTGTCGGCCCTGTTCGATGCAGCGAACTCGTTGCCCTTCATCGACCCGCCCCCTGCTGGCGAGACCCCGCCCGACTACCCGCCGCCGGGTTGATGCGCCAGCAGTAACGATTGGTGTCTGACACCGTGTAACGGCCTCCCCGTTACACGGTGCCAGACACCACCGTTACAGCGGCACGGTTTCGTTGAACGTGTACAAGATCGGTCGTGCCGCGCGGAAGCCGATCCGACAGATCGATGCTTGGTCGAGGTGGCTGTTCCACATCAACCCGATGCCGGTGTCGAGCGCCCACGCCACCGCAGCTTTGATCGGCGACACGTGACTGACGACCACGACATTGCCGCGCGCCGCTCGTTCGGCGACGTCGGCGGCAGCAGCACGCACCCGCTCGTCGAGCGTGACGAGCGACTCGCCGCCTGCCGGAATGAACGCATGATCGGTACGCCACCGTTCCCACACCTCCGACGGCACGTCGGCGTGGGGCACCCCCTCGTAGCGGCCGTAGGCGAGTTCGGCCCACCGGTCGTCGGTCTCCACCGGTAACCCGAACGCCGCGGCGGTTTGTTGCGCACGTTGCAGCGGACTGGCGATCACCGCGTCGACGTCGACCTGTGCATTGACCTCCCGAGCCACTGCCGCCGCCTGCCGCTCGCCAACATCATCAAGCGGGTGATCGAGTCGGCCCTGCAGCAGTCCCTTCGCATTCCCCTCGGTGCGGCCATGACGGACCAGGATCAGCACGAGATCAGTGTCGCACAGCCACGTCGAGGTGCCCGGTTCTGATGAACTCGGCGCGCCGCTGCGACGATGCCAAATCGTTGTTGCGCCACAACACGACACACCCGACGATGCCGATCAGCTCGAGCACGACGCTCCACCACCCGTGGGCCACCACCGGCAGCGGTGGGTCGCCGTCGAACGAGAGCCCGGTCAGCGGCCACCAGAACACGTCGGTGTCATCCCACGCAGCGCTGAACACCAGATGCAAGATCATGCCGATCGGCAGGCCCAGCAGAAAGCGACGCAACTGACGGCGGCCAATCGTGGCCAGCATCACGACGACCAAGACGGCGATCGCGGTGACCACGCTGTACAACGCGCGGGCACCACCGAACAGTCCGTCGATCAGCGGCAACACCGACCCGACCATCAGCATGCGGTAGTCGAACCGCGGGTCGCGGAACACCCACCCGACGGTGAACACCGCCGTGGCGATGAACCAGAAGAACACGGACTAGACGACGAGCAGCCGCTCGCACTGCGGGCAGTCGGCGAAACCGCTACCGGCCGCGTCGTCGCGGGCGGTGTCGACCTCGCCCGGCGACAGACTCAAGTGACACGTGACGCAACGATTCCCCTCGAGCTTGCCGACCGCACTGCCGAGCGATTCGAACAGCAACTCGTAGCGGCGGGCGATTGGTTCGTCGAGCGCGGCGACAAGCTCGCCGTTGGCGGGGATCGGCCAGTCCGCCCGTTTCCATTTGGGGCCCCGCGCTTCGGCGAGCACGGCGGACTTGTCGTCCTTC
>JBCBSO010000065.1:0-11308 GCA_039819205.1 Actinomycetota bacterium | reverse complement strand
ACCTTCCTGATCCCGTGATCGGGATCGATCGCGCCGGCACGTTGCGCTACGCCAACCTGGCCGCGGCCGAGATCCTCGAGTGGAACCCGGCCGACGTGATCGGCACCTCGGTCCTGCAGCTGATTCATCCCGACGATCACGCGCTCGCTGTGGCGTCGCTCGACACGATCAGCACCAAGTCGAGCGGGGCACTGCTCACGGTGCGGGCCCGCACCGGCCGGGCGACGTGGCGGTACCTCGAAGTGCGCGGCACATACGACGCCGTCGCCGACGAGATCATGCTTGTGGCCCGCGACGTCAGCGACCGTCATGCGCTCGAGCTCGGTCGAGGCGACAGTGAGCTGTTGCGCGCCGTGATGGCCAACATGCACGGCATGGTGCTGCTCGTCGACGCGATCGGCGTGATCAGCTCGATCAACGGCGCAGTCACCAGACTGCTCGGCCACGACCCCGAACGGGTGGACGGCCGCCCGATCGTCGACCTGTTCCATCCCGACGATCGGGAGCGGATGGTCGACGCGCTCCATCGCACGGACTCGCACGAGACCACCACCGTCGACGGCCGACTGATCGCCATCGATGGCGACGACATGGTGTGCGAATTCACCATCAACAATCTGCTCGACGACCCGATCGTCGGCAGCTACGTCGTCACCGCGCAGATCGCTACGGCGCTCGCTGACGCTCGCGACCGCGTCGACTTCCTGGCCGAACACGACAACCGCACCGGGCTGCTCAACCGCGACGGCTTTGTGCGCGCCGCCGGCGAGCTGATTGCCGCAGGCGGCGGACTTGGCGTATTGCTCGTCGACATCGTCCAGTTCCGCTCGATCAACGAGCTGTACGGAGAGGCCGCCGGCGACGCGGTACTGGCCGCCGTGGCCGAGCGTCTCGACCGCGTCCGCATCGCCGACCCGGTGACGGCGCGCGTCGGCGGCGACCAGTTCGTGTTGGCCGTTCGCAGCGCAAGCGAACGGGCGATCCAGATGATGCAGGAACGGATCACTCGCGACGTCCCTCGACCGGTTGCCGTCGGCGACCAGCAGGTCACGTTCTCGATCCGTACCGCGGTGGCCTACGAACCACACCCACAGACCCTCGATGCACTACTGATCCACGCCACCAACGAACTCGCCTCGGCGCGCCATCGCAGCGAAGCCGAGACCACCCAGATCTCCCGCGATGCGCTCGACGAGCGACGCGCACAACTCGAACAGCTGCGCAACGCACTCGACGACGATCAGATCCAGCCGTTCTTCCAGCCGATCGTGCGACCCGACGGTTCGATCGCAGCGGTCGAAGCACTCGTGCGCTGGGTTCATCCGGTGCGCGGCGTGCTCGGCGCCGACGCCGTGCTGCCCCTTGCCCAGATGGCGGGGTTGGGAGCGACAGTCGACGACGTCGTGATCGAGAAGGCGATGCACTTCGCCGCCCGTCTCGAACGCGCCGGCTACGGCGATGTCGGCGTGCACATCAACATCGATCCGAAGATGATCGCCCACCCCTCGTTCGGCGCGTCGTTCCTCGATCGGTGCCGCCGCCATCACGCCAACCCCGCGCAGCTGGTGGTCGAAATCACCGAGAACGATCTGCTTGCGCCGGGCGCGTCCTCACTGGCCAACATGCAACGACTGCGGTTCGCCGGGATACACGTGTCGATCGACGACTTCGGCACCGGCTACTCCAGCCTGTCGCACCTCCTCGAACTCCCCGTCGACGGAGTGAAGATCGATCGGCGATTCGTCGCCGGCATCGACGTCGATCCGGCGGCGACCAACCTGACGACGGCAATCATCGGACTGAGCGACAGCCTCGGACTGACCTGCGTGGCCGAGGGGGTCGAGCAGCCATATCAACGCGACCGACTCCAAGCGATGGGATGTCGTTCCTTCCAGGGCTGGCTGTACTCGGCAGCGGTGTCGGCCGACGAGGCAATGGCTATGGTGCCGCGGATCGTACCGATCGAAGATCAGCCAGCGTCCCAGCGCGTGCCGCTGTAGTCCACGCTCCACAGGGTCAACCCGGCTGGTGGCGCAACCGCCCCGGCGGCGGCGCGATCTTGCGCAGTCACGATCTCGGCCATGGCACCTGCGGCAATCCGCCCACGCCCGACATCGACGAGGGTGCCGACCATGCTGCGTACCATCTGGTGGCAGAACGAGGTCGCTGCCACTTCGAACCGCACGAGCCGACCACCGTCATCGGCATCGTCGATGTCGACGGCGGCCCATCGGGCAGACAGCACGCGACGAACCAAACTTGGTGGGTTGCCCGCTGGCGGCGGATCGGGACGTCGACAGAACGACGAGAAATCGTGTTCGCCGAGCAGATGGCCGGCGGCCACATTCATCGCCTCGACGTCGAGAGGACGCGGCGTATCGCCGGCGCGGGCCCGAGGAACAAACCAGGCGTTTGCCGCACGCAGGGGATGTGGCGCCACCGCGTCCCACACGTCGTAGCGGTAGGCGCGCGCGGTGGCCGAGAATCGTGCCGAGAAGCCGTCGTCGACCCACTGCGCGCGGCGGACCACGATGTCTGGTCCGCACAACCGGTTGATCGACCGAGTGAGCCGGTCGAGGTCAGTGCCCGCCGGTAGTCGGCCCGACACCACTTGGCCCCACGCATGCACGCCGGCGTCGGTGCGTCCGGCACCGGTGAATTCGACCGGCGCGCCGACCACCCGTTCGGTCGCCCTGCGCAGTTCGCCCATGACGGTGCGCACGTCGGGGTTCTCGGCGAACCCACGAAAGCCACTGCCGTCGTATGCGACGGTCAGCGCAGCGTTGTGTGACGGTGTGGTGGTCAGACGAGTTCGATGCGCGCCATTTTGGCGTTGTCGCCGACGCGCGTCCCGAGCTTCAAGATGCGCGTGTAGCCGCCGTTGCGGTCGAGGTACCGCGGCGCCACGTCGTGCACCAGCTTGTAGGTCATCTCCCGGTCGCCGAGAAACGCTTCGATCTGGCGAATGCGGTGGACCTGCATCGGCCCTTCTTCTTGCGCCTTCTTCGCCTTGGTGATGAGCTTCTCGGCGATCGGCCGGAGGTGCTTGGCCTTGGCCTCGGATGTGGTGATCCCCTCGGCAGCGAACAGCGATGCGGCGAGGTTGGCCATCATCAGGCGCTGGTGGGATGCGGAGCTACCGAAGCGCCGGGAACGTCGGGGCGTAGGCATGTTGAATCGTCTCTTCTCGTCGTCGTCCGACTCAGGCGCGCAGCGACAGGCCGCGCTCGTCGAGCTTGGCCTTCACCTCGTCGAGGCTCTTCTGGCCGAAGTTGGTGATGTTCAACAGGTCGTCTTCGGTCTTGGTCAGCAGCTCGCCGACCGTGTTGACCTGGGCCCGCTTGAGGCAGTTGTTCGGACGCTCGGACAGATCGAGGTCTTCGATCGGCAGGTCGAGGTCGGGGGAGCTCACCGTGGCGTCGACCACTTCGCCGAGCTCGAGGCCCTTGGGCTCGTCAGACATTGTGGCGACCAGGTCGACCAGCGAACGCAGCGTCGCTCCGGCGGAGGCGAGCGCATCGGACGGGCTGATCGAGCCGTCGGTTTCCACCTCGATGACCAGTCGGTCGTAGTTCGTCGACTGCTCGACACGGGTGGGCTCGACGTCGAACGACACGCGGCGCACCGGGCTGAAGATCGCGTCGATCGGGATCAGTCCGATGGTGCGGTTGTCGTCTTCGCGGTTGCTCGACAGGTACCCACAGCCCTGCTCGACGGTGAGGTCGATGGCCAGCCGGCCCTTGTTGTTGACCGTGGCGACGTGCAGATCGCGGTTGAGGATCTCGATGTCGGCGGGCATCTCGATGTCGCCGGCGCGCACGTCGGCGGGGCCGCGTACGTCGAGGCGCACGGTGACCGCATCCTCGGCAAAGGAGGTGACGACGATGTCCTTCAAGTTCAAGATGACATCGGTGACGTCTTCGGCCACGCCGGCGATGGTGTCGAACTCATGGAGGGAGTCGTCGAAGCGCACCGTGGTGATCGCTGCGCCGGGAATCGACGACAGCAGGGTGCGCCGGAGCGAGTTCCCGAGGGTGTGACCGAACCCAGGCTCGAGAGGGCCGATCGCAAAGCGCTGGCGGTGACCGACCTCTTCGTCGATCGCTTCGATGGTGGGACGCTGCATGACGAGCATGGGCCGACCTTTCGTACAGTTGCGGGGGGATTACTTCGAGTACAGCTCGACGATGAGCGACTCTTTGACTGGCACGTCGATGTGCTCGCGCTGGGGCAGGCTGCGCACGGTGACGGCTTTGCCGCCGTCGCCTTGTTCGAGCCAACCGACGAGCGAGCGGTCGAGCACGTCGATGTTGTGCTGGATCACGATCATCTGTTGCGCCTTGGGGCCGAGCGACACCACGTCGCCCAGCTGGCACCGATAGCTCGGGATGTCGACTCGCTTGCCATTCACCTGGATCAGTCCGTGATTGACGAACTGGCGTGCCTGGGGGCGGCTCGACGCCCAGCCGGCGCGGTACACCACGTTGTCGAGACGCTGTTCGAGGAGCTGCAGAAGAATCTCACCGGTGGGACCCTGCAGGCGGATCGCCTCGTCGTAGGTCTTGCGGAACTGCCGCTCGAGGACGCCGTAGATGTACTTCGCCTTCTGCTTCTCCTGCATCTGCGCGAGGTACTCGCTGCCGGAGTTGCGACGACGCGTGCGGCCGTGCGCGCCAGGCGGGAACGGGCGGCGCTCCATCGCCTTGCGGCCTTTTTCGTTCTCGAAGATGTTGGTGCCCAGGCGGCGCGATACGCGTACCTTCGGGCCGGTGTAACGGGCCATCAGCCCCTCCGTCGCTTCGGCTGTCGGCACCCGTTGTGGGGCACCGGGGTGACGTCTTTGATCGAGGTGACTTCGATGCCGGTGTTCTGGATTGAACGCACGGCAGTGTCGCGACCCGACCCAGGGCCCTTGACCTGCACCTCGGCACGGCGCAGACCGTGCTCAATCGCCGCGCGGGCAGCCTTCTCGGCGGCCTGCTGCGCGGCATACGGGGTGCTCTTGCGGCTCCCCTTGAAGCCGACCCCGCCGGAGGACGCCCACGAGATGACGTTGCCCTCGGTGTCGGTGATCGACACGATCGTGTTGTTGAACGAGCTCTTGATGTGCACCACGCCGGTGCTGACGTTTTTGCGGTCGCGCTTACGAGGACGACGACCTGCGGTCGGCTTAGCCATTACTTCCGGACCGCCTTCTTCTTGTTGGCCACCGTGCGCTTGGGGCCCTTGCGGGTGCGAGCATTGGTATGGGTGCGCTGGCCACGCACGGGCAGGCCACGACGGTGGCGCACGCCCTGTAGCGAGCCGATCTCGATCTTGCGCTTGATGTCGGCCTGCACGTCGCGGCGCAGGTCACCTTCGATCTTCAGGTTTTGATCGATGTACGAGCGGATGCGGTTGACCTCGTCGTCGGTGAGGTCGGACACCTTGGTGTCGGGGTTCAGCCCGAGCTCGGACGACACGTGCTGGGCCGTGGGGCGGCCGATTCCATAGATATAGGTGAGCGACACCTCGAGCCGCTTGTCGCGGGGGATGTCGACGCCGGCGATACGTGCCATTACTGCTCTTTCACGTCTTCCTGGTCAGCCCTGGCGCTGCTTATGGCGCGGGTTGGTGCAGAGGACCATGATCCGGCGATGCCGGCGGATCACCTTGCAGTTGTCGCACATCGGCTTGACGCTGGGTCGTACTTTCATCGTTCGTCTCTGCGGTTCGGGGTTACTTGTATCGGTAGGTGATGCGACCTCGGGTGAGGTCGTAGGGAGTGAGCTCGACTTGCACCTTGTCGCCAGGGAGGATGCGGATGTAGTGCATGCGCATCTTTCCGGAGATGTGCGCGAGCACCTCGTGTCCGTTGTCGAGTTCGACTTTGAACATCGCATTGGGCAGCGACTCGCGGATCGTTCCTTCGAGAACGATGGCATCTTCCTTCGGCTTGGGCAGGGGCTTCTCCTCGGGTTAGACCAGTTCTCGGCGGAACGCCGATGGAATGGTCGCGGGCGTGCTGGAATGACGGACTGCGAACAGGCCGGCGAATTACGCTATCGGCGCCCGAACGCAGAACCAATGGTCGCGGGGCCCGTTTCAGGACCCGTCGCGCTCCGTTTCCAGTTCACGGGCAAACGCATCATCGAGCGCGTCGTCGACCGTGGTCGCGAACTGCTCGTAGGTGACTCCGTCGGCGACCCAGTCGGTGATCTGGGCCCACAACAGGTCAGAGCCCACGTCGACCGGCATCTGGTCGGACGCGTCGAACACGAGCGGCGGCTCCTGTTGGATCAACACGGTGAGCTCGGCATCGGTCGCATCGGCGTAATCATCGGCGGTGATCGTCGACTTCGGACTGATGAATCCGCCCGCTGCAGCCCAGCTGGCGCCCGCGTCGGGTCCGGCCAGATAGGCCATCAATCCTTCGATGTCGTCGCTGGTGGTGAACTGGACGACCTGGTCGGCACCCACCACGACTGGCGCCACGGTGCCGTCCACTACCGGCGGCATCACGAACCAATCGACGTCGCCGTCGGCCCCGATGGTGGTGCCATCGGGCATCCACTGCACGGCGAAGTCCGCCTGCTTGTACAAGGCACACCCGTCCTCGTCGTCGAACAGCGGGTCGACTGCGTCATCGATTGCTGTTTCGACCACGCCGGTCAGCCCACCCACTGCGCGGGTGCCCTCGAGCGCCAGCTCCCGGAACTGGCCAAATGACGCTTCGATCCGCGGATCGGCGAAGGACACCTCGCCGCGCGCCCACCGGTTGTAGACGATCGTGCCGACATTGCGAACCACAAGGTCCTCCACCCAATCCGTGGCCGGCCAGCCGGTGGAGGTTCCGGCCTCCAATCCGATACACCACGGAGTGATCCCGGCGGTGTCGTCGATCGTGTCCACGAGATCAGCGAGTTCGTCCATCGTGTTCGGCGTCGTCCAGCCATTGGCCTCGAACACGTCAGGCCGGTACCACACCAGGCTCTTCATCGCGAGCCGAAACGGAACGCCGAACAACTCCACCTCATCGCCGATCAAGTCGACGATGGCGTTGGGGTAGTTGGCCTCGATCCCGGCGACGGTGTCATCGCCCAGCGGGGTGATCACCCCACCGGCCGCGAGTTCGTCAACGAAACCCGGTTGCGGGATCACCGCAATGTCAGGGGGATCATTGCCCTCCCCGCTTCGTTGCTGGAGGTCGGCCACGAAGTCCTCGCTGCCGATGTAGCGCACATCGATCCCGCGCGGTTCGGTGTAGTTGTGAATCACTTCGATCCATCGATCGGCTTCGCCGCCGCGGTACGGACCGAAGATGGCGATCGGCTCGGACTCGTCGTCGGTCCCGGCATCGACGCCGCACGCCGCCGTGATCATCGTCAGCAACGCGCCGAGCACGACGCAGCGTCGAGCCCGCCCGCTCAACGAACGCTCACTTCAAACAGTTCGTCGCGTTGGTAGAAGAGACGCAAGTCGACCGCCCCGCTGAACCGGGCGTCGATCTCGCGCGCCAGCCGCCACGCCGGTTGGGCCTCGTTGGGACCCGATACGAGGAGCTCGACCTCGGCACGGTCGCCGATGACGTCCGCGTTCAGCTCGATGATGCGCACGGTGTCGTCCCAGGCGACCACCGCGCTCGACACCGACCGACGGAGTGACACATCACGAATCGCCGACTGGGTGTGCAACGTGAGCGGCACCGCCACTGCGAGCACCGCAGCAAGGGTGAAGATCAGTCCCCCGGTCACTGCGCTGCGACCCTGACGGTTGGCTGGACGGAACCCCGAGAACAGCAACATCACCGAGGCGGCGAAGATGATGGCCGCAAGATTGGTCAAGTAGAGCAACAGGGCATTCGCTGCGAGATCGTTTGCGCCGACCTCGAGCGTGATGCCCACCGCGGCGAGCGGCGGCACCAAGGCCACAGCGATACCAACACCGGGCAGCGCCGACGTCGCCGACCGGCGCGGCAAGATGTATCCGGCGGCCGCGCCAGCGCTGATGGCGATGCCGAGGTCGAGCAGTCCGGGAAAGGTGCGTGAGGTCACCTCACGCGGCAGATCGCTCACTGCGGTGACCTCGGCGCCCGCCACGTACGACGTCAGCCAGCCGACCGCGATCGCCGCTGCGGTCCCGATGACGATCACGAACACGGCACGCACCAACCGCTTGCCCATCGCCATCACCACTGCCGCTGCCGCCGCAGTGATCGGCGTCATCAATGGCGCAACCAGCATCGCCCCGATGACGACCGCTGCGGAGTCGGCAAGCAGCCCAAACGCGGCGATGCTTGATGACAACACGATCAGCATCAGGAAACGCGCCAGATAGCTGCCGAGGCCGTCGTCGGGCACGAGGTCTTCGACCGTCGCTCGGGCCTCGTCGCTCGGCGGATCGGGCGTCCACCGCCGAACCGCGGTAGCGATTGCGCCGAACGCAGTCTGGTTGGTGGCCGTCATGGGCGCTCCCGGTTGCCGACCAACATCGGGCCCAGCATTGCACGGAGCGACGCGGAAGGGACGTTGGTCACTGGCCGACCCGTTCGACGGTTGCGATGGTGGAGGCACACCCGAAAGGACCCGACGATGACCGACATCAGTGACCTCGAGCCGCTCGACGACGAAGTGGGGTTCGCCTCCCCGCCGGTCGCCTCGCTCCTCGGGGGCGATGTGGTGACCGTCGAGCCCACCCTCTCGCTGCAGGAGGCTGCCGAGCGAATGCACGCCGCCGGATACGGCATCTTGGTGGTGGGCAACCGCGAGCAGGTCGAAGGCGTCGTGTCCGAGCGCGACATCATGCGCGCCGTCGCCAAGGGCGTCGATCTCCGCACCACCACCGTGGGCGACGTGGAGAGCACACACTTGCGCTGGGCGACCCCAACTGTCACGTGACGGTCAGTCGACGACGGCGCCGAGGACGTCGCGCATCGACACGATCCCGGCGAGCGTGCCGTCGTCGTTGCGCACGAGGACCCAACCGACTCCGGGAACGACGAACGGCCACATCGGCCAGCGCTGCTGCCGACCGACGGCGACCGCCAAGGCGATCGCCCGTGGTCCGCCGACGACGATCGTCGGCGACGAGGTCACGGTCCACACCGACTCGGCGGCCTGCGCACCGGTCACGCCGGTTCGATCGAGCAGGCCCGGCCGTTGCGACGGCACGACGTCGACGCGTTCGCCATCGGTATCGAGCTCGCTGACGCCACACAACCGCACCAGTGCGCGGGCGCTGCGGGTGCACATCCCACAGCCCCCGTCAAACAGCAACACCGCCTGCGCAGGCAGTTCGTCGTGCCGCCGGAGCGGCAGGCCGCCCGCGCCCATCAGCTGCGGTTGCGCTCGACGGCCTTCACCAGACGGTCGAACACCGCGTCGGGATGCCCAACGCCGTTGACCACCGCGAGGCGGTCCTGCTCGTCGTAGTGGTCGATCAACGGCGCCGTCTGCTCTTCGTACAAGTCGAGTCGGCGGTTGACCGACTCGGGCGTGTCGTCGGCACGCTGTTGCACGTCGCCGCCACACACATCACAGATCCACGGATCGGGGTCGTTGCCGGTCGACGTGTAGTTCGTGCCGCAGTCGCGACACACACGACGAGACGAGATCCGCTCCAGGACGATCTCGCGCGGCACGTTCAGGTCGAGCACGACGTCGATTGGCTTGTCGTTCGCAATGTCGTCGAGTGCGTCCGCCTGCTGCGTGGTGCGCGGGAAGCCGTCGAGGATGTAGCCCCGCGTGTCCGCATCGGCTTCTTCGAGCCGTTCGCGCACGATGCCGATCATCACGTCGTCGCCGACGAGGCCGCCGTCGTCCATGATCTTCTTCGCCGCGCGGCCGAGATCGGTGCCCTCACGCACAGCGGTGCGCAACATGTCGCCCGTCGAGATGTGCGGAACCACGAAGTGCCGCGACAACCGCACGCATTGCGTGCCCTTTCCGGCACCTTGGCGTCCGAGGATGATCAGCCGAGCACCGGGAATCACAACGACCTGCTTCTGCGCGGGCCGGCGCGGCCTACTTGAGGAACCCTTCGTAGTTGCGCAGCGTGAGCTGGCTGTCGATCTGGCGCATCAGCTCGAGGGCGACGCCGACGGAGATCAGCACACTGGTGCCGGCAAACCCGAAGGTGTTGATGCCGGCAATGATCAACAAGATGTACGGCAGCACGGCGATGATCGCAATGAACACCGCGCCGGGCAGTGTGATCCGGTTGACCGCCTTGGCCAGGTAGCGCTCGGTTTGCGGACCGGGACGGACGCCGGGGATGAACCCACCTTGGCGCCGCAGCTGGTCGGCCTGGCGAACCGGGTCGAAGGCGATCGAGTTGTAGAAGTAAGCGAAGGCGATGATCATCAACGCGAAGATCGTCACGTACACGAAGTTGTCGGGGTTGACGATGTAGGTGTCGATGAACTCGACGATGTCGCCGCGCCAACCCTCGCCGGACCCGAGGAACTGAGTGAGAATCACGGGTAGCAGCAGGATCGAGCTGGCGAAGATGATCGGAATCACGCCCGACTGGTTGACCTTCAGCGGGATGTAGGTGTTCTGCCCGCCCATCATCCGCCGACCGACGACGCGTTTCGCGAACTGCACCGGGATTCTTCGTTGCCCGAGGTCGACGTACACGACGGCGATGATGATGCCGATCGTGAGCAGGACCATCGCCACGAACCAGAAGATCTCGTTCAGCTGGAGAATGCTCCAGAAACCGCCGGGGAGCGAGGCGACGACCGAGGCGAAGATGATCATCGACATGCCGTTACCGATACCGCGCTGGGAGATCATCTCGCCCATCCACATCAGCACGGCGGTGCCCGCGACGAGGGTCGGGATGATCAGATAGCCACGCGGCCAGATGCCGTCGGGCAGGAGCGGCACGGTCGGCGCTGCACCCGCCGCGGTGAAGAACGCCGTACCCCGACCGGTGCCGAAGATGAACACCAGGCCGGTGGCCTGCAGCGTGGCCAGGCCGATCGTGACATACCGCGTGTACTGGGTGATCTTGCGCTGACCGACCGCGCCTTCTTGCTGGAGCTGCTCCAGCTTGGGGATGACCACGCCGAGCACCTGCATGATGATGCTGGCCGTGATGTACGGCATGATGCCGAGGGCGAACATCTTCAAGGTCACCGACCTGCGCAACAAGCTGCTGTTCGTCGTTCTGATGGTCGGCGTCTATCGCCTCGGTGTCGCCATTCGTGTTCCCGGCGTCGACCCGATCGCCATCGAGCAGCTGCGCGAGACCGCCAGTCAGCAGGGCGCGCTCGGGTTCCTCAACCTCTTCTCCGGTGGTGCGTTCGAGAGCTTCTCGATCTTCG
>JBCBSO010000064.1:0-11432 GCA_039819205.1 Actinomycetota bacterium | reverse complement strand
GGAGTTCGGCATGGGCCTGTACGCCCAGGTGGCGAGCCCAGACCCATCGGTCACGACGATCTACGACCGCGAGCAGATCCCCAGCGAGGCCAACGGCAACTCAGGCCAGAACAACATCGCTTGGGACAGCGAACAGGTCACCGAGCTGGCCAAGCTGAGCGACCAGCAGCTCGATCCAGACGAACGCCTGGAGACGATCCGCGAGATCGGCGCAACGGTGCGCGAGGACTTCGCCTGGATACCGCTCTATCAGCTGCCGAACCTGACGGCGTGGCGCAGCGACCAGCTCGGTGGTCCGATTGGCGATTTCACGGCAAGCAGCTACGGCGGCTTCGCCAACATGTACGACTGGTTCGTCCTGGAGTGAACCAGTCGTAGAGACGAGTAGGCGCCGGACGGCACACACTGTGACGGTTCACACTTGTGACGCAGGAGTTTCGTAGTTGTCCTCCTTTGTCATCCGGCGCCTGCTCGTCTCGATCCCGCTCCTGCTCATCCTCAGCATCGTGGCCTTCGTCGCCACCCGGTCGATCAGCAGTCCTGAAGCCGGCATCCGCACCAACCCGCGGGTCAGCGCGGAGGACATCCAGCGCTATCGCGAGCAGCTCGGTCTCGACGACTCGGCGGCCGAGCAGTACCTGCGGTGGCTCGGCAACACGCTGCAAGGCGACCTCGGCACATCCCTTGTCTCCAATCGAGAGGTGTGGCCGCAGCTACGCACTGCGCTGTGGAACACGATGGTCCTCGGTGTGACCGCCGTGGCGTTTTCGTTCGTGATCGGCGTCAGCATCGGCGTGATCGCGTCGATCAAGCGCGGTTCGGCATTCGACTACGCGTCGACGGGGTTCGCGTTCTTCGGACTGTCGATGCCGACATTTTGGTTCGCCATCATGCTGCAGCTGTTCTTCGGGGTGTACCTGGTGAATTGGCTCGGGCTCGACGGTCCGATCTTCTACACGGCCGGGGCCCGCTCGCCTGGTACCGATGGGTTCGACTTGGTCGATCGATTACGCCACTTGGCGCTCCCGGCGATGGTGCTCGCCGTACAGCTCGTCGCCGTGTACAGCCGGTTCATGCGCGCCTCGATGCTCGAGGTGGTCGGCGCCGACTACATCCGCACCGCACGGGCGAAGGGCGCGTCGGAGCGGCGGGTGATCGGTCGCCACGCGATGCGCAACGCAATGGTGCCGGTGACCACACAGCTGGCGACCGACGTGGGGGCGATCTTCGGCGGGCTGGTGATCACCGAGACGGTCTTCCAGTGGCCGGGTATGGGCCCACTGTTTCTCGATGCCCTGCAAGCCGGTGACTATCAGGTGATCCTGCCGTGGTTGATGATCACGGCGACCGCGGTGATCCTGCTCAACCTGATGGCCGACGTGTCGTACGGCTTTCTCGACCCACGGATTCGTTATGGCTGACGCCACGATCAGCGATTCGGCTGTGGTCGTTGCGTCCGACCCGACGGTGACGTTCGCCACCGAAGCGATCTCTCAGCGCCGGATGGCGTGGCAGCGGCTGCGCCGCCACAAGCTGGCGGTGGCGTCCGGTCTCGTCCTGCTCGCGCTGGTAGCCGCATGTGCTGCAGCGCCATGGATCGCGCCCTACGACTTCGCCGAGCAGGACCTGTCGTCGACGTTCGCCTCACCGAACAGCACGTATTGGCTGGGCACCGACTCGCTCGGCCGCGATCAGCTGTCGCGGCTGTTGTACGGCGGGCGGGTGTCGCTCGCGGTCGGCTTCGGTGTCGCCCTCGTCGCCGGTCTGTTCGGCACACTCGTCGGAGCCATCGCGGGGTACGCCGGCGGGTGGATCGACGCGGTGTTGATGCGCGTCACCGACTTCATGCTCGCGCTCCCAGCACTGATCTTCATCATCGTTGCGGCGCGCAGCCTCGGCGATGCGATCCCGATCATCGTGTTGATCGTGGCAGCGATCACCTGGATGGGCATGGCCCGCATCGTCCGCGGCGTGACCTTGTCGGTCAGCCAACAGGAGTACATCCTCGCCGCCCGGGCCGCCGGTGCCGGTCCGTTGCGGATCATCACCCGTCACGTGCTGCCCAACATCATCGGGCCGGTCGTGGTCAACCTGACGCTCACGGTCGCGGCGGCGATCTTGCTCGAGTCGGCGCTGTCATTCCTCGGCCTCGGCATCCAGCCACCCACACCCACCTGGGGCAACATGCTCGCCGGTTCCAAGGGCTACGTGCAGACCGCGCCGTGGCTGGTGTGGTTCCCAGGACTGCTAATCCTGATCACCGTGTTGTGCGTCAACTTCCTCGGCGACGGCCTACGCGACGCCCTCGACCCGACCGACGCCAAAGTGTGACGGTGTAACGCTGGTGTCTGGCCAGACACCAGCGTTACAGGTGAATGTCGCCGTGGTCGGGGGCGATCTGCTCGAAGCTGCCGACGATCAGCGGGTCGGGCGGCCGCACCACCTCGAGGTCCTTGTCGGTATACGGCAACACGCTGAGCACGTGACGCATCGCGTTCACCCGACCGCGCTTCTTGTCGTTACTCCGGACGACCATCCATGGCGCATGTGCGGTCGATGTCCGTTGGAACATCGCCACCTTCGCTGCGGTGTACTCGTCCCACCGATCGAGTGAGGCGATGTCGGTAGGGCTCAGCTTCCACTGACGCACCGGATCGATGCGCCGAATGGTGAAGCGGGCGATCTGCTCGCGCCGCGACACCGAGAACCACAACTTGACGAGCGCGGTGTTGGAGTTGATCAGCATTCGCTCGAACTCGGGCACCGAGCGCATGAACTCGTCGTACTGCTCGTCGTTGCAGTAGCCCATCACCCGCTCGACCCCAGCGCGGTTGTACCACGAGCGGTCGAAGAAGCGGATCTCGCCGCTCGTCGGCAGGTGCTGCACGTAGCGCTGGAAGTACCACTCGCCCTGCTCGCGCTCGGTCGGCACCCCGAGCGCAACGACGTCGGCACCGCGCGGATCGAGGTGCTCCATGAAGCGCTTGATGCTGCCGCCCTTGCCCGCAGCGTCGCGGCCCTCGAACAGTACGACCAGCTTGTGCCCGGTGTCAGCCAACCAGCTTTGCGCCTTGAGCAGTTCGATCTGCAGCCCGCGCTTGACGCGTTCGTACTCACCACGCGACATGCGTTCGTCGTACGGGTACCCCTCCTGCCACGTCTTCACCGGCAAGCCCGTCGGCCCGAGGAGGACCGGGTCGTCGATCTCGTCGAACGTGCCCTGCACGGTAAACCCGCGCTCGATGATCTCCTCCGCACTCATCGTGCGGAACGCCTCGATCAGCGTGTCGATGTCGGTGGCGTCGTCGAACGGCTGCGCCGCGCCCGTTGGTGCGCTCACTCGGCGAGGAACTCGCGCAGCTGATCCTCGTCCTCGATCGACAGGTTCGTGGTGAGGAGTTCCATGTGCTCGTCGGAGAGCGCTTCTTTCACCCGATCGATGACCGCATCGCTCGACATCAGGAACAGCGCCGACGTGCCTGGCGTGATCTTCTCACGCACAGACTCGACGAAGTCCTTGTCGATGCCCACGTTGGCCAACGACCCTGCGACCGCACCCGCCGCGGCGCCGAGCGCCATTCCGAACAGCGGGACGAGCAGGATCACGCCGAGCAGCAGCCCCCAGAACGCCCCGCCGGCGGCGCCTGCGCCCGTGAGATTCGACAGTTGCTTCGTCTTCGGCTTCTTCGCGTCTTCGGGCCACGACACCACGGCGGCGTCATGAATGTGGATCAACTCCTGCTTGCCGAGCGCAATCAGCTTGTTCTCCACGCGTTCGGCGCCGTCGGGCGTGTTGAACTTCCAAACGGTGAGGGTCGTGGCCATCGGTCTCGCTCTCCTGGAGGGTGTCGATCGACGCTTCTCGTCGTGTCGACGGTGACGGTAGTCGACCGCGTCGTCGTCTCGCAGGCGTGCGCGTCGAGGCCCTAGCGTGCACCCTCGCTGTGCCCGCCGACCTTCCCGCCGCCACGTTCGCACCGCGTCCGTCCGACGCCCGCGTCGTCGACCGCGAACGGCGCGTCCGCCTCGGCGATGTCGATATCGACGCGGCGCTTCGCCTAGATGCAACTGCCCGCTACCTACAAGACGTGGCCACCGATGACGCTGCCGATGCGGCGCTCGGCGACGCCTACGGATGGGTCGTGCGGCGAACCATGATCGCGGTGCACACCCCCGCTCGGCTTGGCGAGCGGGTCGAACTAGCGACGTTCTGTTCCGGCACCGGGCGCAGCTGGGCCGAACGCCGCACGATCATCAGCGGCAACCGCGGCGCTCACCTCGATGCAGTCGCCCTGTGGATCCGCGTCGATCCCACCACGGGCAGACCGACAGGCCTCGGCGACGACTTCATGGCGATCTATGGCCCAGCAGCCGCGGACCGCCGCGTGTCTACCCGGCTGCAACTCGACGATCCCCCGGCGGAGACCGAGCGCCGGCCGTGGCCGCTGCGACAGACCGACCTCGATCCTCTCGGCCACGTCAACAACGCCGCGCAATGGGCTGCGCTCGAGGAGATACTCGACGACCGCGTCGGCGTTGCTGACGTCGAACACCGCGCACCGGTCGAGGCCGACTCCGAGATTGAGCTACGCGTCGCCCGCGACACCGAACAGATCCGGGGGTGGCTGGTCGCTGATGGAACCGTGCGTACTGCACTGCGCTGGTACCGTCGCACGCAGGGGGAATAGCGCAATGCCAACGGTGATCGAGACCGACGGTCTGACGAAACAGTGGGGCGATCTGATCGCCGTGAACCACCTCGATCTCGCGGTCGAGCAGGGCGAGTGCTACTCGTTTCTCGGGCGCAACGGGTCCGGCAAGTCGACGACGGCGCGCATGCTGCTCGACTTCATTCGACCAACGTCTGGAACATCACGTCTGCTCGGCGGCGCTGGCTCCGACCCGGCGATCCGCGGGCGGGTCGGCTATCTGCCCGGCGACCTCAACTTGCCGCGGGCCATGACCGGCAACGATGCGTTCGACTTCTTCGGTGGCCTCAGCGGGAGCGCCGACGATCCAGAGCGCACCTCACTGATCGATCGGTTCGGCCTCGACCCCACGAGACCCGTCCGCGAACTGAGCACCGGCAACCGCCGCAAGGTCGGACTGGTGCTGGCGTTCCTCGGCGACCCAGAACTGCTCATCCTCGACGAGCCGACGAGTGGTCTCGACCCGGTTTTGCAAGAGGAGTTCCGCACGTTGCTCGCCGAGCGCAAGCAGCGCGGCGTCACGATTTGGTTGACGTCGCATGTGATGGCCGAGGTCGAGCGTGTCGCCGATCGAGTCGGCCTGATACGCGATGGACGGCTGGCGCGTGAGCTGGCGATGGAGGATCTGCGCCACCAAACCACGGGCCGTATCCGCTTCGAGTTCGCCGACCCGGTTGCGCCGTCGGCGTTCGACGGCATCGATGGAGTCACCGACGTCGATGCCAACGGTGCCGACGTGACCGTTTCGGTCGAAGGGCCCGTCGCTGCGCTGCTCCGTCGAGCCGGCGACCTCGGCGCCGTGCACATCGAAACCCAACGTCGCGACCTCGACGACATCTTCCTCGAGCTGTTCGACCTGCGCGCCACCGACGACGGGGCAGCCAATGGGCCGGCGGATGAGGCATCGGCGTGAGCACAGGCTGGAAGATCCTTCGGCGGTGGATGCGCGACCGTCGTCTGTCGACCCTGTCGTGGACCGCCGGCTTGATCGTGATCGTGGTGATCACCGCTGCGTTCTATCCCTCACTGTCCAACAGCACCGCCGAGCTCGGCGAGAGCAGCAGCGGAACGATGAGCGCGCTGCTCGGGCTGAGCAGCGCCATCGATCCGTCATCGCCGTTGGGGTATCTGTGGATCGGCCTGTACGCCAACGTCGTGCCGATGACCCAGATCGCGTTCGGCATCGCCCTCGGGAGTGCCGCGATCGCCGGCGACGAGGAGACCGGCACGCTGGAGTACATGTTGTCGATGCCGGTCACCCGCGGGACGATCGCCGTCAGCCGCTTCATCGGCGCAGTAGCGATCATGCTGTTCTCGGGCGCGCTGGTGTGCCTGTCGTTGATCGCGTCGATCCCGTTGTTCGAGCTCGGCGACGAGGTCACCACCACCGGCACCGATGGCTCGACTACCACCCAGCCAGGGGCGACGACACTCGACGCGTTCAACGGCACCCTGGCATCGACTGCGGTTGGTCTGGGGTTTCTCGGGCTGGCCTACGCGCTCGGCGGTATCACCGGTCGGAAGGGCCCCAGCACCGGGATCACCGCCGCCATTGCGGTTGGCGGCTACGTGCTCTACACGATCTCCAACTCCACCGGCTCGCTCGACTGGCTGGCCGAGCTCACGCCGTGGAAGTGGTATGTCGACGACGCCTCACTCGTCCTCGGACTCAGCTGGGCCGTGGTCCGACCGGTGATTCTCGCTGCCGCCGGCTTCGCCATTGGCTCGATCGTGTTTACGCGTCGGGATCTGCAGCCGCCCAAGTAGCGGCGTCGACCGCCGCCGCATACCGCCGCACGGCGGTGTCGTCGTCGACATCGGCCCGCAGACCGATATGCCCATCGGGACGCACCACATACAGTGCGAGGTCGTCGCCGTCCTCGGTGTGCGCAGGGGCCCATTCGATCGGTATCGACGAGTCGTGTCCCCGCGCGGCGACATGGCGGGTGAGCGAGCGGGGGCCAACGGCAACCACACGGTGTTGCAGCTCCGGCGAGACCCAGTCGAACGGGGCGACGGAACCGGGTGGTCGACCGGCTCCACCCGCATCGATCGCCAGCGGCGACTGAGAGAACGGGCGCACGTTGTCACCTTCGGTGCTGTCGACCTCGTCGATGATCGCCTTGGCGATCGGTCGCCGCTCGAACTCGTACGTGTCGATGAGCGACTCGGCCGACGTGTTGTGCACCACGCGCGCCAGCTTCCACGCGAGATTGTGGGCGTCCTCGACGCCGGCGTTCATGCCGTTGCCGTGCGCCGGCGTGCACACGTGCGCGGCGTCGCCCGCAATGACAATTCGGCCGTTGCGGTACGTGCCAGCGAGCATCGAGTGGCACTCGAACGTCGACGGTTCATCGACGTCGACGAAGTGTGCCTGCGGGTGGTACGCGCGCACCGTCGCCAGCGCACCGGCGACGACATCGACGGCCGACTCGGGCTGGGTATACACCCGCCATCGGTTATCGGGCAGGCTGGTCAGCAGCACGAGCGGCTCGTCGACGTACGCATACGTCGCCTCCTGCGACGACGACCACGGTTCGATCGACGTGTCGAACACCGTCCACCGCTCGTCGGGGCGCCGCCGCTCCCGAGCGATCCCCGCGGCGGCACGCGTCGGCCCTCGGAATCCATCGCAACCAACCACCCACCGAGCGGTGATCTCGTGTGGCCTCCCGTCGCACTCCACACGCGCGAGGGAGTGATCGGCGTGCTGAACGATCGACACCAGCGTGCAGCCGCGGTGCACTCGACCGCCGTGCGCGCGGACGTCCGCTTCGAGCACCTCCTCGACGACCTCCTCTGACAGCCCGAGGTTGAAGGGGTACCGTGCGCCGGGTACGCCGATCTGGATCACGTCGCGCAGCTTCCCATCGGCCGCGACCACAGTCTCCCGCTGGCGCACGCCGCGTTCGAGAATCGGGTCGACCACGCCGAGTTGCTCAAAGATCTCCAGTGCGCGCGGGTGGATCACGGTGGCCCGATCCCAGGGCAACGGCGCGGCGTGACGGTCGACGATCTGTGCGTCGACTCCCAGTCGCTGCAGTTCGAGTGCGAGGACCAGACCGGTTGGTCCTGCACCAACGACGAGCACGTCGACCGACGTCGGAAGGTCCGGTTCGACGACCATCGCTGCACGGTATCGAGGACCGGTGGCCGGGGTGGCTCATGGCACGCCGTGGCGCCACATCACCGAGATGCGCGGCCCGGCGTGCGCCACCTTGGGCACGGCGTGCTCCCATTCGTGTTGACACGCACCGCCCATCACCAGCAGATCGCCCCCACCCGCCAACCACTGGCGAGCTGCTCCCCCACCGCGCCGGCGAACGCTGAACGGACGCGGCTCGCCAAGGCTGACGATCGCGACCAGCGGGTTGCGCACCGTGTGACGATGCCGATCGCCGTGCCACGCCACCGAGTCGGCACCGGTGCGGTACAGGTTGAACGACAGCGAGTCGAACTCGACCTCGTAGTACGCGCCGAGCCGATGTGCGGCGTCGGCGAGCACCTCAGGCGTGCTTGCCGCGTCGATGTCGCCGGCCGCGACCAACCGCGGCTCGTCGACCAGGCGGTCGTACATCGGGATCTGCGTGCGCTGTCGCCAGTTGCTGTCGGCGAGCAACCGATCGAACAACGTGTCCGCACCACCGAGCCACCTCGGCTGGTGGTCGATCCACGATCGATCGTCGAGGTCGACCCGGTCTGGACGCAGCGCATCGAGCGAGGGCTCGCCCGAGCCGAACAATGATCCCTGCATCGGCGAAACGAACATATGTTCGAGTCTGGTCGATCGACGAGCGCTGCGCAACCCAGACCGGTGAGCGACTCGACCGATAAGGTCCCGCCGATGCGCGTCGGAGTGGTCGTGATGCCGACAGATCCCTGGGCGGTGGCGCTCGACACTGCGTTGCGGCTCGATCGGCTGGGGTTCGATCACCTGTGGGTGTACGACCACATGTCGTGGCAGCGCTACCGCGAACGCCCATGGTTTGCGCCATACCCCTGGCTGGCCGGCATCGCGGGCGTCACCTCGACGATCCGCCTGGGCACGCTCGTCGCCAATCCCAACCTGCGCCACGCGGCCACCCTGGCCAAAGACGCGATGACGCTCGACCACATCTCGAACGGTCGCCTCACGCTCGGGATCGGTGCCGGCGGACTCGGCTTCGATGCCTCAGTGCTCGGGCAGCAGCCACTGACGCCAGGACAACGGGTTGACCGGCTCGGCGAGTACGTGGAGTCGATCGATGGGTTGTTGCGCGGGACGACGACCTCCTACGCCGGCGAGTACGTGACCATCGACGATGCGCGCATGTTGCCGGGCTGTGTGCAACAACCACGCGTACCGCTCGCCGTCGCCGCGGGCGCGCCCCGCTCGATCGGCCTCGTGGCACGATTCGCCGACGGTTGGATCACGCTCGGCGACACCACCGGCGCCGGAACGCCGACCGACGAGGCCGTCGCCCATCAATCGGCGCAACTCGATGCCGAGCTCGACGCCGTGGGGCGTCCGACGGACTCAGTCGAGCGCATTCTGCTCACCGGGCACGACGGGCAGCGCCCCTTGGCCAGCTTCGATGCCTTCGCGGACGTGGTCGGCCGGGCCGCCGAGTCGGGCATCGACGAGGTGGTCGTGCACCACCCGCGCGCCGACGACGATCAGTGGAACGACGATCCGGCGATTCTCGAAGCGATCGCCGAACGACGCGAGGAGTTGCCATGACCGATCCCGTCCTCGCCGCGATCGACGGCCTCGATGCCGAGGTGGTCCCGTGCGATCCCGATCTGGCCGACACCGCTGCGTTCTGCGAGGCCTACGGCTACTCGCCAGAGGATTCGGCGAACGCCATCTTGGTAATCGGCAAGGGTCGCAAGCCGGACGATCCACGGCCGATGGTGTGCTGCCTCGTGCTCGCCTCAACCCGCCTCGACGTGAATGGCGCTGTGCGCAAACGGCTCGGCACGCGCAAGGCGTCGTTCGCCGATGCGCAGGAAACGATCGAGCGCAGTGGCGGCATGCAGATCGGTGGCGTCACACCGTTCGGGCTTCCCGACGACATCCCGATCTGGATCGACGGCGCCGTGATGACCCGCGAGCGGGTGATCGTCGGCGGGGGCACCCGCGACCGCAAGATCCTCTGCGCCCCCGCCGCCCTGGCGGCGATCAACCACGCCGAGGTGGTCGAGGATCTCGCTCGGCCGTTGTAGCGAGCACCGCGGGAAGCGGCGCATCGCTGACGAACCACAACGCCTGCACCGCACGCGTCATCGCCACGTACAGCAACCGAGCGCCCCGCGCTGACCCGTCGAGCAGCTCGTGCGGGTTGACGACCACCACGCCATCAAACTCGAGCCCCTTCACCGCCTCGGGACCGAAGATCGGGACCTCACCATCGGCCAACTCGTGGACGTGGTCGACCGCTCGCAGGCCGTGCGCGTCCAACGCGCTGGCGAGTGTGTCGTGGAGCCCGCCCCGGACGACCACACCCGTGAGCCGGTGACGATGTTTGAGTTCGGCAATCTGGTCGGCGCTGGCCGCGACGAGTTCGTCGCTGGTGGTGACAATCGATTGCGGCGGTCGCCCCTCGACGCGCACCGACCGACTCGGAATCGTCTCCACGCCAGTAAGCGGCAGGAGCCGGTTGGCCACGTCGAGAATCGGCCCCGGCACGCGGTAACCAATCGTCAGGTCGGCCACCGAACCCTCCGCTCCGAGGTGTCCGAACACGTCCTCCCAACGCTGCTGCCCCGCCGGCGTGGTCGATTGCGCGAGATCGCCCACGAGCGTCGACGAACCCGACGGCGAGCGTCGTCCGATCACCCGAAGTGCGACGGCCGAGTGATCTTGTGCCTCGTCGACGACTACATGGCCGTAGGTGAAGGGCGTGCCGTTCAGGAGTGTGTTGGCCTCGTCGACCAGCAATTGGTCGGCGCGTGTCCACGCCCGCCGGGCGCCGCGCGGTCCGGGCAGTAGGCGGTCGACCAATCGGATCGGCTTCTGCGTGGGCCAGCACTTGTTCAGCGCCTGCTTCAGCGGACCGGCCTCCGACCACCGATCGTCGCCACCACAGCGGCGCTTCAGCTCCTGCTGGGCGAGCACCCGTAGCCGTTCGCGGCGTTGGTTGATCGGCACCACGCCGTCCTTTGCCGTCTCCACCCATTCGGCGATGGCGTCGCGTTCGAACACGTGTGTGCGCACGCCGATCGGCACGCTGACGTCGTCGGGCGGCGGACCAATCGCGTCGAGCGCGGCGCGCTCGAGGTCGACGAGGCGCTGCGCGTCGCCCTTCCATTGCGCTGTTTCGGTGTCATCGGTTGCCGACACCTCGACGCGTGGCAGACACAACTCATCGACCGTGGCTTGGCGAACCGACCGCTCACCGAGCGAGGGCAACACGTTGGCGATGTAATCGAGGAACGCACGGTTCGGACCGACGACGAGTACGCCATCACGCGCCAAACGAGCACGATGCTCGAAGAGCAAGTACGCGGCACGGTGCAGGGCGACCGCGGTCTTGCCGGTGCCAGGGCCGCCTTGCACCACCAACGACTGGTCGATCGGCGCACGGATCACCTCATCCTGTTCGCCCTGGATGGTGGCGACGATCTCGCGCATCTCGCCGGAACGGGCGGCACCGATCTCAGCCAGGACCGGGTCGGGGATACCGGTCGCGACGTCGGCGGCATCGGGGTCATCGAGGTGTTCGTCGAAGTAGGCGGTGAGCT